>JAEZKI010000072.1 GCA_023415525.1 Bacillota bacterium
GGACTTTACAAAGGTAATAGAGCTAAATCCTAATGATGCAGAAGCCTATTATAATAGAGCACTAGCGTATTATAATTTAGGGGAGCTAGAAGAAGCCAAAAAGGACTTTACAAGGGTAATAGAGTTAAATCCTAATGATGCAGAAGCCTATCATAATAGGGCGCTAGCGTATTATAATTTAGAGGAGTTAGAAGAAGCTAAAAAGGACTATACGAGGGCAATAGAGATAGTTCCTAACTATGCAAGTGCCTATTATAATAGAGCAATCGCCTATTATGATAAGGGAAATATTGAAGAAGCCATAAAAGACTATACAAAAACAATAGAGATAAACCCAGATTATGTAAGTGCCTATTATAATAGGGGAATTGCATACTCTGATATCGGAAAAATAGAAGAAGAACTGAAAGACTATACTAGAGCATTAGAGATAGATCCTACTGATGCTAAGGTTTATTATAATAGGGGAATTGTTCATGATAAGCAAGGAGAAGTAGAAAACGCCATACAGGATTACACGAAGGCAATAGAGCTAAATCTTGACGAGACAATGGCTTACCATAATAGAGGGAATAGCTATTATAAATTAGGTGAGTTAGAAAAAGCTATAAGGGACTATTCTAAGGCATTAGAGATAAAACCTGATAGTGCAGATACCTATTATAATAGGGGAGTTGCATATGCTGAGCAAGGAGAAATAGAAAAGGCCTTAAAGGATTTCAACATGGCTATTGAGATAGAACCTAATCATGCTTTGGCCTATTGTAACAAGGGAAATACTTACTATGATGAAGGAGAGATGGAAGAAGCCATCAAGGATTTTACGAGAGCAGTAGAAATAGATCCATACTATGCAAATGCCTATAATAATAGGGGAAATAGCTATGAAAAACAAGGAAAGAGAGAAGAAGCCATCAAGGATTATACTAGAGTGATAGAGATAAATACGAACTATTTAGATGCCTATTTTAGCAGGGGAAATCTATATTATAAGCAAGGAGAAATAGAAAAAGCTATAAAAGACTACAATCAAATGATAGAGATAAATCCAAACTATACAAGTGCTTATTATAATAGGGCAAAGGCCTATTATTCTCAAGGTAAAATAGAAGAAACGATAAACAACTATACTCAAGTAGTAGAAATAGACCCGAACTATGTAGGGGCCTATTATGGTAGAGGGAATGCCTACTTTGAGCAAGGAAAACTAGAAGAAGCCATAAATGACTATACAAGTGTAATAAAAATAGATGCTAACTATGAAAGTGTTTATTATAATAGAGGAGTTGCCCTTTATCAGCAAGGGAAAATAAAAGAAGCAATAGAAGATTATACGAAGGCAATTGAACTAAATCCTAATCATAAAAGTGCCTATTATAATAGGGGAGTTGCCCTTAATATGTTAGGGGAAAAAGAAGAAGCAATAGAGGACTATACTAAGACGATAGAATTAAATCCTAATGATGAAAAAGCCTATTTTGATAGGGGAAGCGCCTATTATCAGCAAAGTGAAATGGAAGATGCCATTAAGGACTTTACGAAAGTAATAGAGCTGAATCCTAACCGTGAAGATGCTTGCTTTAATAGGGGCTGTGTGTACTATATGCAAGATGAACTGGGAGAAGCAATAAAGAACTATACGATGGCAATAGAGATAAACCCTAACTATGCCAATGCCTACTATTATCGTGGAAAGTCCCATCAAAAACAAGGAGAAATAGAAGAAGCTATGAAGGATTATAAGAAAGCAACGGAGTTAAATCCTAGTCTTGATAGCTACTTTTAATGAAAATAAGATTACCAAGACTTATTTAAAATATATAACGCTTTAAGGGGAGCTTTTTGTGAAAAAACATGCAGGAATTATAAATAGATTGATAAAATGGGTGAGAGTGTGTACGGAAGAGATAAGAATAAAGCTAAATCTTAATGCCGCAGATGTTTATTATAATAGGGCAATTACATATGATAATGAAGGAAAAATAGAGGGAGCTATAGAGAATTTCACAAGAGTAATAGAGATACATCCTAACGATGCAAGGGCCTATTATAATAGGGGAAATGCCTATAAACAACAAGGGAAGTTAAGAGAAGGCATAAATGACTATTCTATTGCCATAGAGCTAGACCCTAGCTTTACTAATGCCTACAATAATAGGGGAACCGCCTATAAAGAACTAGGAAATATAGAAGAAGCAATAGAAGATTATACGAAGGCCATAGAGATAGACCCCTATGATATAGATGTCTATTATAATAGGGGTCTTGCTTATTATGAACAAGAGGAAATGGAAGAAGCCATAATGGACTATGATAGGGCCATAGAGATGGATTCGAACTATCTAGTTGCCTATTACAATAGGGGCCTTGTCTATTATAAGGAAGGTAAACTAGAAGAAGCAATAAAGGATTATACGAGAGCAATAGAGATAGATCCTAACTATGTAAGTGTCTACAATAATAGGGGGGTTGCCTATAAGGAACTAGGCAAAATAGAAGAAGCAATAAAAGATTATGCGAGAGCCATCGAACTAAATCCTGATGATGCAAAGGCCTATCATAATAGAGGAAGTGCATTCAATGAACAAGGAAAAATAGAAGAAGCAATAGAAAGCTATACGAAAGTCATAGAGATAAAACCTAACAAGGCAGAGGGCTACTATAATAGGGGTTATGTGTATTATGAAGAAGGAAAACTAGAAGAAGCCATAAAGGACTATACGAGAGCAATAGAGATAGATTCTAACTATGTAGATGCTTATAATAACAGGGGAAGTGCCCACTATAAACAAGGAGAAGTAGAAGAGGCAATAAATGACTATACAAGGGCAATAGAGCTAGATCCTAATAATGCAGATACCTATTTTAATAGGGGATTGACTTATAAAAAACAAGGGAAATTAGAAGAAGTCATAAAGGACTATACGAGAGGCATAGAACTAGAACCTAATGATGCACTGGGTTATTATAAGAGAGGAGATGCTTATTTTGAACAAGGTAAACTAGAAGAAGCCATAAAAGACTATTCGATGGCTATAGAACTAGAACTTAACGATGAAGATGCCTATTATTATAGAGGATTTGCCTATGGAAAACTAGGTAAACTAGAAGAAGCCATAAAAGACTATTCGATGGCCATAGAATTAGACTCTAGCTATCTAGGTGTCTATTATCATAGAGGAGTTGCTTATGAAGAACAAGGGAAACTAGAAGAAGCAATAAAGGATTTTACAAAAGTTATAGAGCTAGATTCTAATAATGCAAGTGCCTATTATAATAGAGGAAGTGCTTATCGTGAAGATGGCAAACTAGAAAAAGCCATACAGGATTATACAAGGGCAATAGAGCTAGACCCTGATGATGAAGGTGCCTATTATTACCGAGGAATGGCACATAAAGAATTAGGAGAAATAGAAGAAGCCATGAAGGATTATAAGAAGGCAACGGAGTTTGACCCTGAGCTTGATAGTTACTTTTAAGTAAGAAGTAAGCCATAAAGGGCTATATCAAGGTAGTAGAGCTTCATCCTGAGCATGCAAAGGACTAAATTGTGAAGAATGGCTTTAAAAACCACTTCATTAGGCTATAATAAAGTAAAATAGAATAAGTGAATTGGAGTGAAAATATGACTTTAGAAAAGCAATTTGAAGAAGAACTTTTACAGAAATATGAGGAAGCAGAAGAAAAGTGTGGTTATAAGGCTACTCGTTTGATACAAAACATCAGCAAGTATGGTGGAGTAAAGACTGTAAAGGAAATCCTTAGAAAAGGCAGGCTATCTGATGGCTTTGAAAAACTCCAAGAAGCAGGTTTGCTGGCTTTAACAATGGAGGCTACTGTCATTGAGCAAAAGTATGCCACCCTGTTTGATGATGAAGAAGTCAATGCTTGCTATGAACTGCTTTGTGAGTATGGCTACTATTAAGAAAATAAGAAAAGCTAATTCATAAATTTGAGAAATACAGCTATATTATGATAGAACTAATAAAGGAGAGACCTACAGAGCTCTCCTTTTTTGCGTGATTATAAATAAGTTGAGAGATGTGAGCAAGTTTAAAAAAAAGAATGCTATTTGGTTGGAGACTAAATAGTTACCAGAACTTTATAGCTTGCTTGTGCAATAGGCCTTTATGGCATCATTAATCCATATTCCATTATTACGAAATCCCCCACCCCAATCATCATTTAAAGAAGCAATGGCTTCTTCATACTTCTCATCATGAATCAAGATAAGCGTTTTCCTTAATTCATCGTGATAGGAAGGGTTATCGCTTAAAGCATAAAAGACATTTATTGTCATCATTTGTATGTGTTTATAAAACTCCTCCATACATTTTTCAACGCACGCTTCGACTTCCACATAACTCCAATTGTCTATTCTATAAGATTGGGTATAATACTCTACTCCACTAACAGTAAAAGCACCGATAGCTCTTAAACTTTTGGGTTCATCCTTATTACTAGGCATATTTAATAAGTCCCACAACAAATCGTCAAGCCACATCGGTTTAATTCTTTCACGTGTTCCACATAATAGAATATTTTCATCAGTTCCCAATACACCGATATGAATATGCATATCATAAAACAAATCATTTTTTTCAAACCACACCATATAGGCATTTTTCTTAAATTTATATTTCTTGATTTTTTCTTTAATAATTAATGGTAATGCTTTTTTTAATTCTCTCAATTTTTGTTGTTGCTCTCTTTTCATTAGGGCTCTCCTCATTTTCTCATATTCTAAAAACGCTAATCTATCTACCTCACTATTTATATAAATAGTAGTCTTTTTCAATTTGCCAAAAAACAGTATAAGTTATAATATTTTTAATATTTAGACAAAATTATTATACTATACAGCTATCGTGCTTACAACACAACATCAGCCTATTATTTTCAGCTAAACACCCTAATCTTAGGAAGTTATTTTTAATACAAAATAACAAATAATTATTATTAATTTTTAATAAAAAGTCTAAAATTATAAGTATGAACATTGATAATAGACAAAATAATGTGTACACTGTAATGAGAAAGTTTTTAAACTCATTAAGGAAGGAAGTTATTATGCCTATTACAGAATTATTAGAACAAAATAGTGAGAAGTTCGGTGATGATATTTGTTTAGTTGAGATAAATCCTGAGGTAAAAGAGAAAAGACGGGTGACATGGAAAGAGTATGAACTCATGGAGCCTAATCCAGTGACCCATTATCGTAGAGAGATTACGTGGCATGTTTTTAATGAAAAGGCCAATCGTTTTGCTAACTTACTCTTGGAAAGAGGAATTGAAAAGGGAGATAAAGTAGGGATACTGCTCATGAATTGCTTGGAGTGGTTGCCTATTTATTTTGGGGTTCTAAAAACAGGAGCCTTAGCTGTTCCCCTTAACTTCCGTTATGCCCCTGATGAGATTAAATACTGCGTAGAGCTAGCAGAAGTGGATATTTTAGTATTTGGACCAGAATTTATTGGGCGTGTGGAGGAAATTGCTGATGAGATTAGTAAAAATCGCCTCTTATTTTATGTAGGCGACAACTGTCCTACTTTTGCTGAGGACTATATCAGCCTGAGTGCCAATTGTTCTAGTCGTACACCAGATATAGTTTTAACAGATGAAGATGATGCAGCTATTTATTTTTCTTCTGGAACAACAGGCTTTCCAAAAGCCATTTTACATAAACACCGTAGTTTGGTGCATTCTGCTCAAGTAGAACAAGCTCATCATGGACAGACGAAGGAAGATGTTTTCTTATGTATTCCACCTCTTTATCACACGGGAGCTAAGATGCATTGGTTTGGGAGTTTAATTTCTGGTGGAAAAGCTGTTTTATTGAGAAGTACTAAGCCAGAATTTATTCTACAGACTGTTTCTAAAGAAAATTGTTCCATTGTATGGCTATTAGTACCTTGGGCACAAGATACATTAGAAGCTGTAGAACGTGGTGAACTAAAGTTAGCAGATTATAGTTTAGAACAATGGCGTCTCATGCATATAGGGGCTCAACCTGTACCACCTAGCTTGGTAAGTAAATGGTTAGAGTACTTCCCCAATCATCAGTATGATACCAACTATGGTTTAAGTGAATCCATTGGACCCGGTTGTGTTCACTTAGGGGTAGAAAATGTCCATAAGGTGGGTAGTATTGGTAAAGCTGGCTACGGCTGGGAAGTTAAGATAGTAGATGAAAAGGGTGACCTTGTTAAGAGGGGTGAAGTAGGGGAGCTAGTGGTTAAAGGACCTGGTGTGATGACCTGCTATTACCGTGATGAAAAGGCAACAAGTGAAGTACTGAAGGATGGTTGGCTATTTACGGGAGATATGGCTCAAGAGGATGAAGATGGTTTTATCCTCCTTGTAGACCGTAAAAAGGATGTTATCATCAGTGGTGGAGAGAACTTATATCCTGTACAAATAGAAGACTTTATTCGTAACAATGAAGCTGTTCATGACGTAGCAGTTATAGGCCTTCCTGATAAACGTTTAGGAGAAATTGCAGCTGCCATTATTGAGACAAAACCAAACTATACATTAACGGAAGAAGAAGTGAATCGTTTTTGTCTTAAATTACCACGCTATAAGAGACCACGTAAAGTCTTTTTTGAAGACATCCCTAGAAACCCCACAGGAAAAATTGAAAAGAATACTCTAAGAAAGATGTTTAGTAGCCAAAACCTTGTAGAAGCACAAAATAGAGGATAGGGGAGGGGCCTTACTGATTAGTGGAATAATATTAGGAGGATGTTCCTTGAAAGAAGAAATAGTGAAAGTAGGAAAGTGGTTTAAGAAGGAATTTGAGGAGTAAGAAATAGAAAGCTTATTTCTATATAAGAATAGCACGGTAATAAAAGAATGCTAGCGGTGAGAGACTAGCATTCTTTTATTATCTATTAGATGTGAAGCTATTTAACTTTTTGAAGAGGCCTATAACAAAGAGAAAATAGAAATTAAGAATTTAGTGGAAGTGTAGAGAGGGAGGAAAAGAGATGTTTCAAAGAAAAATAAGTAAGATAATAAGCCTTTTAGCAATAGTTACATTAATGGGGGTAAGTACTCAAACGGTTTATGGGAAAGAACTAGAAAAGGGAAATCCAGTAGCTATGTATTATAGGGAAGCTATTGTCTTAGAAGATGGGACCTCCATACCAATAGGAGAAGACTATAAGGCTTTATTTGTGAATGGTACCTTGGTGCCAAACTATCCTATACGAACTTATGGGGAGATCCTTTTAGTGCCTCTAAGATTAATTAGTGAAGAACTGGGTTACCTTGTAAAATGGGATGGGAAGCAACAATTCATTACCCTTACAAAGGGAAGCGATGCAATCTCACTCGCTATAAAAGACACAAAAGTAGTAGGTAACAAAGAGGTGATGACATTAGAATGTCCACCTACATTATATAACGGGATAACTTATGTCCCCCTAAGTTTCATAGCAGATTATTTGAGGGGAACAGTGAAATATGCACCTGAATTAAAATTGCCTTATACTTATTACTATGATATAGAGATACCCGTTTCATCAAGTGATACCCTTATAAGGCAGTACCCTAATGTGATTATTGATGAGCTATATGACGAATACAAAAGCATCTCAAAAGAAGAAGCCAAGGAAGAAGCCCAGAAAGTATGCCGAGAGGGACTTGAGAATTTCAAAAAAAGCCTAAAAGAAAAACTTGTAAGTCAAGGGGAAGTAGCTAATCGATTTGATAGTGAATTTGCAAGTATTGAAAAGGAAATAGGTAGAATGATGTCTATCGGTGAAGTTTCTAGATATTATAAGTTCACCCTAGGTGTTTATGATGTACTTGTTGATAAATACAACAAAAACATCTTTTTTGAAGTCTATTCCTCTGGTATAAAGGTTAAAAAAGTGGATATTCATGATCCAGAGTTATTTATAGCTGTTTTTATAGTAGGCTAATAGGCTTAATAAAGGGTAAAAGCTTAAGCATAAATAAAGCATCTAGGTTCTAGAAAAATTAACTGAGGGAGAGATACTTATGAAAAAATATAAGATACTAAAAATAAGGGAACATGAGGAGTTGAAGGAGCAAGCTGCAGAGTGGTTTCATGAGAAATGGAAAATCCCTAAGAAAGCCTATCTAGAAAGTATGGAAGAATGCCTGAAAAATGAGGAGGCCATTCCACAATGGTATATTGTTATGGACGAACAAAGGATAATAGCTGGGTTAGGGGTTATAGATAATGACTTTCATGATAGAAAAGATTTAACACCTAATGTTTGTGCGGTTTATGTAGAAAAGGAATATCGTCATCAAAGGATAGCAGCTAAGATGCTTCAATTTGTATGTGATGAATTAGCAGAAAAGGGAATAGAGACACTCTATCTGATTACAGATCATACCGCCTTATATGAACGTTATGGATGGGAGTTTCTATGTATGGTCCAAGGGGATGGAGAAACGAATATGACAAGAATGTATATTCATAAGATGTAGTTCTAGCTATCTATAGAGAATGTGTTTTTGAAGACTTCTTTGAGATAGAAGAAGGAAGAAGTTTAGATTCATATTTAGTGAGGCTAAATATAAGGAGAACAGGAGGAGAGCATATGCCAGATGAGAGATGTAAGGAAGAGTATATACGGCGCATTCATAAAGTACAAGATTACATTGAGCAGCATATTAGGAAACCCTTATCTATTGAGGAGCTATCAAGTGTAGCAGGCTTCTCGAAATATCATTTTTGCCGTATCTTTCAAGGCATGTTGCATGAGCCTTTGGCCTATTATGTGAATCGAATCCGTATGGAGAGGGCGCTTTTTTTACTGGCCCATCGGACAGATAAGAATATGACAGATATTGCCTACGAACTGGGTTTTACAGATTCAGCCATATTTTCACGAGCTTTTAGGAATTATCATGGTATGAGTCCTAGAGAATATCGAAAGGAATATAGCAAGAATTGCAAAGATTCCTTTTTATTATCTGAGTACAATAAGGTCACAGCAAAGAAAGAATGGGAAAGCAATCCGTTTCCTGTAACGGCACAGATTACTCTCGAAAGCCTAGAAGAGAAGCAGTTAGCTTATGTCAGGTATACAGGCACTTATGAGGGATTAGCCAAAGAGTATCCTAACCTAGTAGAAACCTTATTGAAGCATGCCGAGAAACAGCACCTGCTTGTAGGGGGAGAGAATTGGGTCCTTGCTATCTACCATGATAATCCTGAGTTTGGGAAGGAGAGTCAATTCCGTACCAGCTTATGTCTGACAGTACCAGAAGGCATACTGGTTCAAGAAAACGGCGTTTTAGGTAGGATGCAACTAGAAGGAGGCCTTTATGCAGTGGGGCATTTTGAAATACGGAAGGACCAGTATAGTGATGCTTGGAATTACATGTACCAAGAATGGCTGACAGGGAGTGGTTATGTTCCAAGAGACGCCTCTCCTTTTGAGGTCTATGGCAGTGATAGTTATGAAGATGCCAATGTTAGCCAAAAGGTAGCTATTTATGTTCCTATTGAACCCATTCATTTCTAAGAAGCTGTAAATTTATTTTTGAGGTGAATAGATGGAAGAAATCAGGATTCGAGGCGCACGCCTTCATAATTTAAAGGATATTAATTTGACGATTCCCAAGGGGAAGCTAGTGGTGATTACAGGGATTAGTGGCTCAGGGAAATCCAGTCTTGCCTTTGACATTCTCTTTGAGGAAGGCAAGAACCAGTATCTTCGTTCAATTGGTATTCTAGCTGGACTAGATAATGAAGAGCGATTTACTTCACTAGAAGGCATTGGTCCAACAGTAGCCATAAGACAAAATACCATTCGTCAAAATAATCCTCGTTCCACAGTGGGTACAAAAACGAAGCTTCTCAATCAACTAGCCCTTATTTATGCCAGTGATGGAAAAAATTTAGAGGGAGAGAGTGAACATTTATCACCAGGGTTATTTCTCTATACCACTAGTGAGGGAGTGTGTATTAGCTGTCAAGGAAGAGGCTCTTATTATACCGTCAATCTTAGGGCGTTAATCCCTGATTCAAAAACAACACTATTAGAAGTCTATGAGGGCTTGAAGGTAACCAGTGGTTTCTTACACCTTCTCAAGAAGAAATACGGCAGCTATTTTGAGACACCTTTTTATGAACTCCCAGAAGCAATCCGAGAAGAAGTGGTTTATGGAACTTATGCTAATGGAAAACAAAGTTATTGCCTAGAGCGAATCCTAAGAAATGCTTATGAAAAAGGGGAAGATGTAGAAGGAGTCTATGAAAAGACCATCTGTCAAGCATGTCATGGCGAAAGAGTGAGTGATGAAGCAAGAGAAATTCTCCTACATGGAAAAAGAATAGGTGAGTTAGGTCAGATGACATTGACGAGTCTACTTAGCTTTATAGAGAGTATACCAGAAGAAGAATTATCCCAGTTTAGTAAGAACGTAGTAAAAAATATCAAAAAAAATTTAAAGCATCTCATTCATTTTCGCCTGGGGCATCTGACACTTTATCGTGAATTAGGCTCTTTAAGTGGAGGAGAATTACAACGTCTATTTCTTCACCTGCATTTGGAGTCAGGATTGGATTCCCTTATTTATGTCTTTGATGAACCTATGGCAGGCTTACACCCCTCCGAGAAACAAAGTATTATGGAAGCTGTTAAGGAGTTAAGAGACTTAGGGAATACAGTGATTGTAGTGGAGCATGATCAAGAGATGATTTGCCATGCTGACCATATTATAGAGATTGGACCTAAAGCAGGTGCAGAAGGTGGAAGGGTGGTCTACCAAGGAGATTATATAGGCTATAAAAACCAAAACACATTACTTAGTCAGTACTTGAATGGCAAGGCTACAATGCCCCAACGTAAGAGTAGACGCGTTGTCTTTGACAAGGAAGATTACCTCCTTCTTAAACATGCCAATACCCATTATTTAAAGGATTTAACAGTAGCCTTCCCTCTTCATGCCCTGGTGGGAATTGCAGGCTTATCGGGGAGTGGCAAGAGTTCTCTCATCGAAGAGACTCTCCTTAAACGTCTTGCCAGTGCAAAAAAATATGGCCAGGGGATGGATATAGCAGGTACAGAACGCATCAGTAGTTTTGTTAAGGTATCTCAGGATCCCATTGGAAGAAGCTCCAGCTCTACCCCTGCTTCCTATATAGGCATTTGGGATAAAATACGAGAACTTTTTGCACAACAACCCGAAGCAAAAATAAAACATATGGATGCAAGTTATTTTTCTTTTCACTCCAAGGGGG
>JAEZKI010000110.1 GCA_023415525.1 Bacillota bacterium
CAGTAATCCCTTGGATCTGGGTAACCGTATTTTTAGACTGGTTGGCTAGATTAGTAATCTCACTAGCCACAACGGCAAATCCTCTTCCTGCTTCTCCTGCCCTAGCTGCTTCTATGGAAGCATTGAGTGCTAAGAGATTCGTTTGAGCTGTAATAGTCATAATAGAATCTGAAAGTCCTTGAATCTGTTCAACAACTTGTGCCTCCTCTAAGGCCACACTAAGCTTATCTCGTATTTTATGATGTATGGCTACAGACTTCTTTTTTGCTTTTTGTGTTTCTAGCTTAACAGTTGCTGCTCGCTTACTAATCTTTTCTGCTTGCCCCGCTCCTTGTTTCGATCTTTCTGTAATATCCTTTATGGCATCTTGCACCTCTCGAGAAGTAGCTGCCATTTCCTCTGTAGAAGCTGCTGTTTCTTCCATTCCAGCTGATAATTCTTCAGTAGTAGAGGCAATCTCTTCAATTTCATTGTTAAGCACCATTACCTTATCTTTAACCGTTTGGACTACCCCTGCTATATTTATACCTTCCTCTTTGACACGACTAATTAGTAGTTTTATTCCATTCTTCATGGTATCCATAGCTCTAGCTAATTCTCCAAAATCATCCTTCCGTTTTAGGAGGTATTGAGGTACATCCGTCGTAAACTCTCCCTTAGACCATTCTTCTAACCGTTCTTTAGTAACCTTTAGCGCCTTTAAAATACTTGTAGTAATACTTATAGTCAGGCTTCCAATAAGGATAAGCATAAGAATGGCTCCCCATAATATGCTACTCATTATTTGACGTTGTGTACGTTGAATTTCCTTAGCATAATCTTCAATGATTTGATCAATATCATCTGTATAATTCCCTGTTCCTACTACCCAATTAAAAGGCTTAAACAAAAGACTATAAGAGCGTTTTGGACTAGGCTCCGTCTCTCCTGCTCTCGGGAAATGATACTCCGTATAACCCCCACCTTCTTGGAGGCCTGCATTAATAATGGCTTTTATGTATTCAAAATTCTTAACATCCTTTGCCTCATAACGATTGGTCCCCTCGGTATTAGCCCCAATGTATACTACGTTAACACCTTCAACAGTATCAATCCAAAAATAGCCTCCCTCTCCATATCTCATATCTCTTACCAAATCTGCACCTAGCTCTTTAGCCTCTTCTAAAGTATATTCTCCTGCCTCATATTGCTCATAAATGTGCTCTAACAGCGTTATTATGCCTACAACTTGGTTTTTAACATTATCATCATATTTTTCTCTAATGGATTTTTCCAACACATTGAGGGAAGCTGCATTACTTATGTCCAACTCAAAAAGCGAGTACCCTACCGTCAAAACAATGGTAATCACTACTAGCATGTTCAAGATACTCATTTTAGTTTTAACTTTCATATTCTTTAACATCACTTTTCCTCCTTTTTATAATCAAATGATAATTATTACTTTTTAAATTTTACTATTATTTAATATAATTTTCAATAATAATTACTTCATTTATTAAAATATAGCTGATATTTTATTAAAATATCTTAATATAGTTTTGTTTTTATCTCCACCATTAATCAATAAGCACCGATACTGATCGCTGATGGAATAAAGCAAAATTCTCTAACAAAAATACGAGTAGGAGAAATTTAGCTTTGTAAATTTCTCCTACTCGTATTTTCTATATTCAAAACCTTTAGAGCTGTGTTAATACTTTTTTAAAAGCTGTGGCTATTGGCAAACCTTTGAACTCTTGTATTGTAAAATAATCTATATTAGACCTATTTGTCTTAACCTCTTTAATCTGCTCTTCTCCTCTTTCATTCCATGGAATGACAAGAGGTCTCATATTCCATTTTCTATGACTAAAAATATGTGTTCTTAATTCCAACTCTTTTTGAATCTCTATGGATTGATTATATTTTTCCCACACAACATCCTCTATCATGGGGATTCCCCATAAATTAGCGAGGAGTCCTTCTGAAGGTCTTCTTTCTAATCCAAATTGGTCACCCTTCTTTAATAGAACTAATGTATAGCTCTCTTCTATAACTTTTATTTTTTTACGCTTAATTGGAAAAAGTTCTTCTTCTCCTCTTTGGTGTGCTTCGCATAAATTTTCTAATGGGCACGCCATGCACCTGGGGTTTTTAGGCGTACAAACCAAAGCACCTAATTCCATTAAAGCCTGATTGAAGCGATTAGGATCATTAGGCATTAAATCCATTACTTTTCCCTCAAATATCTTACGACTTTTAGCTAGTCCTATATCTTCCTGTATATAAAATTGTCTCGCTAAGATACGCATGACATTACCATCTACAGCTGGCAATGGCAAATGATACGCAATACTACAAATTGCACCTAAAGTATAGGGGCCTATCCCTGGTATTTCTTTTATCTCCTTGGGTTCTTTAGGCATAATGCCTCCCCACTTTTCAGAAATTAACTTAGCCCCTTTTTGTAAATTCTCAGCTCGCCTATAATAGCCTAGTCCTTGCCAATAATGATGGACCTCCTCCAAAGAAGCTTCAGCTAAGGCTTTAGGATTAGGGAATCTCTCCATAAATCGAAGGTAATAGGGGATAACCGTATCTACTTGCGTTTGCTGAAGCATCACCTCAGACACCCATATAGCATAGGGATCTGAAGTTTCTCGCCAAGGCATTGATCTTTTATTGGTATCAAACCAATAGAGGAGCTTCTTCGTATAATTATCTTTTATAGAGTCTATTGAAAAACGTCTTACTTGTTCACTCGCTTCATTCTTATTTTGCATTTTAATTTCCTTTTACTATTTTGGGCATTAATCTACTTTGCATTATTTTTCGATTAACTTCTTATCTCTATACTTATTAATCCTTTTCGTTAAAATTTCCTAGGAAATTAAATATTTCTCGTTTATATTACATGGTGTATTCTCTCTTCATTTTTTGGGTGGTAAATTTCCTAATTTTAGCATAATCTTTGCTTCAGGATGTTTAATAAGTTCATAGCGATAGGGCATCTCTAAGTAGTTCTCTCCCTCTATAACAATTCTGAGCATAGGTCTTCCTAAATCTTCCATAAAGTTTTTCTCCACTATTCCAATCAGCCTATTATTGAGTAATACAGCTGTTCCTACAGGATAAAAATTAAGTATGCTCTCTAAGGTTTCCCTTACTTGTATATTAAGTCTTTCTTTCCTTAGAAGTAATACAGCTTCATTCATAGGCACACCTGGTCTATAGGGCCTGTCAGAAATAATGGCATTAAAAACATCACAACAGGCTACAATCTTAGCTCCTATATGTAAATCTTCCGCTTTTTTCAAGGGATAACCACTACCATCTTCTCTCTCATGATGACACAATACAATAACCTTTACTATGGCACTTAAAGTTGGATTATCCTTAATCATACTATAGCCTATCTGAGGATGTTGTTTGATAACCTCAACTTCATTAGGCGATAGCTTTTCTTTTTTTTCCAATATTTCTTTAGGAATAAATAACTTCCCGATGTCATGAAGTAAGCAGCCTGTTACAATGTCCCTAATCTGATCCATCTTTAATCCCATTTTTACGGACAAGATAAGGGATAAAATAGCTACCCCTAAAGAATGATCATAGGTATCTTCATCATTCCTCTTAATATTCATAATGTCATAAATCATAGTCTTCCCCATTATTTCTCCTAATAATGAGTCTACAATATTTTGTATATCTTTTATATTCACCCGAATATCATTTTGATTTTTTGTAATGGCATTTTTGAAATCATTCGTTAAAGCCTTTTTCTTATTTTCATCTATAAGACTTATTGGCTCTATTCCCTGAGATAATTCATCATCTATATAAACGTATGAAATATTATACTCTTGAAGCTTCTCCTTATAGGATAACCTATAAAGTGTTTGACTTTTTAGTAAAACAACTCCTCCTTTGCGTACAATATCTTTGGCAATTATCTCATTTCCCCTAAGCTTATCTACCTCTACCAATCTCATTTACTTACCACTCTTCCCCTTACAAAAGTTTAGCATAATTAGTATAAAAAGAGATTATAACACTTAAAAAGCCTTATAATCTCTTTTATAAATAAGTTACATCATATATTCTTTAAATTCAAGCGTGTAATTGCTTTTTTTAGTGCCACTTCTGCACGAATTCTATCCATATTCTTATCAGATAATCGTTTTTCAGCACGCTCTTTAGCTTGTCTTGCTCTGTCCGGGTCAATTTCTTCTGGAAATTCAGAGGCATCAGTAAGTACAACTACACGGTCCCCTGTTATCTCTGCAAAGCCACCCATAGCTGTAGCTACTTTACTAGCACCCTCTTGAGTATATTTAATGGTATGGTAGTCTAATAAGGCTACAAGTGGTTCATGATCATAAAGTATAGCCTTTTCTCCTTCTGCTGTGCGAAGGATAACAGACTCTACTTCTTCATCTAATACTTTTTTAAGTGGCGTTAAAATTTGAAGCTTTAATTTTGTTTTTGCCATCTTTCATCACCACCTATAGTGTTTTTGCTTTTTCTATAGCATCTTCAATCGTTCCTACCATATAGAAAGCATTTTCTGGAAGCTCGTCATGTTTCCCTTCAAGAATCTCCTTGAAACTACGAACTGTTTCTTTAATTGGTACATATTGTCCAGGGTTTCCTGTAAAGACTTCTGCAACGTGGAAAGGCTGAGAAAGGAATTTCTGTATCTTACGGGCACGGCTAACCGTGATTTTATCTGTCTCACTGAGTTCATCCATACCTAAGATAGCAATGATGTCTTGAAGTTCTTTGTAACGTTGAAGAATAGCTTGAACGCCACGAGATACTTCATAGTGTTCTTCTCCAACAATTTGTGGATCAAGGACACGTGATGAAGATTCAAGTGGATCTACCGCTGGGTAGATACCTTGTTCTACAATAGCACGTGAAAGAACTGTCTTTGCATCTAAGTGGGCAAAGGTTGTTGCTGGAGCTGGGTCGGTTAAGTCATCGGCAGGAACGTATACAGCTTGAACAGATGTAATAGAACCTTTTTTAGTGGATGTAATACGTTCTTGAAGTGCTCCCATCTCTGTAGCAAGTGTGGGTTGGTAACCTACTGCACTTGGTGTACGACCAAGAAGGGCAGAAACCTCTGAACCTGCTTGTACAAAACGGAAAATATTATCTACGAATAAAAGAACGTCTTGTCCTGACTCATCACGGAAATATTCCGCCATTGTAAGACCTGTTAAGGCCACACGCATACGTGCACCAGGTGGCTCATTCATTTGACCAAACACCATGGTTGTTTTAGAAATAACTCCAGAATCTGTCATTTCATGGAAAAGGTCATTTCCTTCACGTGTTCGTTCACCTACACCAGCAAATACGGAGAAACCACCGTGTTCTGTAGCAATGTTACGGATAAGCTCTTGGATAAGTACCGTTTTACCTACCCCCGCACCTCCGAAAAGACCGATTTTCCCACCTTTAAGGTAAGGACAAATAAGGTCTACTACCTTGATCCCTGTCTCTAAAATCTCTGCTGCTGTAGATTGTTCTTCAAAAGATGGCGCCTGTCTATGAATGGGCCACTTTTCTACTTGTGGATTCTCTTTTCCATCTACTGCTTGTCCTGTAACATTGAAGATACGCCCAAGGGTTTCTGTACCTACTGGAACAGAAATAGGGGCACCCATATCTACTGCTTCCATGCCACGAACAAGTCCTTCTGTTGCTGACATCGCTATACAACGCACTACGTCATCACCAAGATGCTGAGCAACTTCTACTATAAGCACATCGCCATCTTGTTTTTTGATTTCAATAGCATTATATATTTCAGGCAGCTTTTGCGCACTAAATTTAATATCTAGAACGGCTCCAATTATTTGGACGATATGTCCTACATTTTGTGCCATATATCTTTCACTCCTCTACCTGTTATTTGAGTGCTCCGGCACCAGCTACGATTTCTGTTAATTCCTGTGTAATAGCCGCTTGTCTTGCACGGTTGTATTGAATGCTCAACTTGTCCATAATTTCTGTTGCATTTTCTGTGGCAGAATCCATGGCTGTCATTCTTGCACCATTTTCACTGGCACTCGCCTCTACTAATGCTCCATAAATGACATCAGTAACGTATCTTGGAATAATATATCCAAGTACAGCTTCTGGTGAGGGTTCATACACTAAAAGATCGCTTGGTTGTTCCGATTCACTCATCTGCTCTTCTATATTTTTCATGTCCAATGGTAAAATTCGTACCATTTGAGGCTCTTGTTGAATGGAGGATTTAAAGCTTGTGTAAGCGAGATAAACTTCTCCTATTTTACCATTTTTGAATTGATCAATAATATAACTCGCTATTTCTTTAGCATCACTATACTTAGGTTGTTCGGAAATATCTAATATCTGTTTATTTACTTCAAAGCCTCTTAATTTAAACTGGTCTACACCTTTTTTACCTACAACAATTAAATGACTTTTTTCCTTGCTTTCAATAGCTGCCATAGTAAGCTTACAGATATTAGAATTATAGCCACCACAAAGACCTTTATCGCCTGTAAGGGTGATATAAGCCTTTACATCTGAACCATTGGCCTTGAGATATGGAGAATCCATTTCATTGGCATGTTGTGCTATTGACTGCATCGTCGTTAATATTTTATTGAAAAAGGGTCTTGTTTTTAGGGCTGCCTCTTTACTCTTATTAAGCTTGGAGGTAGCAACAAGATTCATAGCACTCGTAATCTTTTTTGTGCTGTCAATGCTTCGAATTCGCCCTTTAATATCTTGTAAAGACGCCATCTACCTCACCCCTTTTCTACTGGTTTACTTTAAAGCCTTGTTTGAATTCTGTAATAATTGCATTTAATTTTTCATCTAATTCTTTTGTAAGACCAGCTGGTTTTACAATTTCCTCGAGAACCTCTGAAT
>JAEZKI010000143.1 GCA_023415525.1 Bacillota bacterium
TCCATGTTATCAAGGGCCTGCTTAAGGATAGCATTGCACTCTACTACTATTCCTTTACCCTCTATACCATTTAGGGTATTTTTAGTACAAATCATAAACTGGCTGCTATCATAGCTCTGCCCTTCTATAAGGATGGTTACCTCTTTAAGGATGGCTCCTGGCGAAAGAAGTAGGCTAATTTTATTGGTGGGGATATGGTGTAGGGCTTGTTGTTCCCTGCCTAAGCCTTGACCTTCTATATAGACATAGCAATTACCTTCTAAAAGATAATCCCTCACCATGGCTTTTTTAAGCTCATCACCTGTCATAAAGGCATTAGGTTCATCATTTAAAAGAAGCATTCTATAGTCTCCTTTTACTTCCTCAACACTGCCCTCATATTCCTTATATAACTTGACTTCTAAGTTACCTATAGTGTTTGCAATAAGTTCCACATTGGCATATACAGAGGGTAAACTGAGGGCTTTCTCCCTAGTTACTGCTAATGATGGCTTTTCTTCTGATTCAAGTAATAAATCTAGTCGCTCAGATGTTAAATCTACTGCCTGTTTTATAAATAAATTTCTTAATCCCATATCGCCTCCAATTAAAAAACCTGAACCACAAAGTCCTCTTGAAGCATCTCCTGTTCTTGTAAATATAGAGCATTAATAAGTGCTGCTACCATATCAATCTTGCCAGTTGATTTCTTCTTATTGACGTATCTGTTCAGGTTCGTATCATACAAACACCTTGCATTTGCAAAGTTAATTTCTAATAAACGGTTACTTTCATAACCAAATTGCTCATTTAAAACAAGCTCTTCTAGTAATTTTGTGGGGCTATGTAATACACTTGAGTGCTGCTTTATTTCTGTCGTTTCATAACCGTTGTTTTCTAGCTTCTGAGCTGTACTCATGCAGTTATATCTATCAAAACCTATACCTACAATTCTTACTCCATATTTATCCTCTAGTCCCAATATAAAGCTTTCTATAAAACCATAGTCCACGACATTCTCACCACAAGCAAAGCAATTGCCATTCCGTATCATAGCCCTGTAATCTACCTTTTCTATTCTAGTTTTTTCATCTGTTCTATCCGTTGGAATAAAAGCCCACACCTTCGCATAAACCTTTCCGTTCTCCTCAGTTACCATTGCTACTGAACAGTTATCCGTTGTCATGGCAAGGTCAATGCCTAAAAAAACATTTTTACCACACCATCCCATAGGATGCTCCAGTCTGCACTTCCTTAGGGATTCCGTTGGAATATAGATTTCTCCAACCATTCCATCAAGCCATATATTAAGATGCTTGCACTTAAAGGAGGTTAACTTGGCCCCTCCCATTTCAAGTGCTTTTTTATATTCGCTTTCTAGATACTCTCTGCCATCTTCTAAAGTACTTTGTAAGGGATTGGCTTTCATGAAGTTTTCTACTGTCATTTCATCCCCATCATCAAGGCTATAGAGCATAGCAAAGAGCTTTTCATCTTCTACTAATCCATCAATAACCTTTTTGCTATAGTCAGTCCATTCTAAGAAGGGGTTTTGAGTGTTGGGATAACTAGTGCTAATAAGGATTAAAAGCCTATTCTGTACGGAAAGCATACCTGAGGTCATGGATTCAATAAGTCCTCCATCTTTAGCAGCGCCTACCTCATCAATACAAGCCGCTGACACGCGAAGTCCATCTGTTGTGTTCCAGTCACTTGATAATGCCTTAAGGGTGTTTTGATTGAGTTTACAAGTAATGGTATCCCTTTTTATATCAAACTTATCTCTAATAATAGGACTACTCTCAAGAAGTTTTCTTGTTTCTCCATATACAATTTTTGCTTGGTCTCTTGTGTTTGCACAAAGATAGAACTCAGAATACTTTGGTTCCAGTATCATTAAAATAATCATGATAAGAGCCGCGTTACAACTTTTCGAATTTTTCCGACTAATCCACAATAAACAAATCTCATACCTTCTCTTTTCAGGCTTATCTTTCCTTTTCCAACAAAAGATATTAAGTATAAAAAAGTACTGATACCCCACACAAGCCTCATAAAGTGATTGACCTGCTACAGCTCCAGTTGCAAAATTGATGAGCTGCATAATACCCATGATTTGTTCTGCTACATTATAGTCAAAATAATAAAGAAGCTCCTCTTGATGGTCTATTTCATAAAGGAACTTCTTACATATAGCTTTTATATATTTATTTGTTGGGAATTTGCCTCCTACTACATCTTGTGCATACTGATAGGCTTTTGATACTTTAAAGTCATTTTGATTAATTACCCACCACCTCCTTGGATAATTCTAAGTAGTGGGTCTTGTTTCTCTTTTTCCACACCAACATTAATATTGGCAAGTTTAGCTCTCGACTGAGGGCTGAGGCTTAACTCATTGCAGAGCCTGAAAAACTCTTTCATATAATTAGATTTCATCTTAAGATAAGCACTCGGCTTTCCTTCATCATCCAAAAGGCCATTCTCATTTAGTTGCCTTTCACATTCATTAATACGATCTATGGTTATAGCTGTATGAGTTAGCACATGAACATCAATATTTCCTAATATACCTGATGGTGTAAGATAATCCACTATACCTTTAAATAACCTCTTCTGCTCTTTAGATAAAAAAGAAGGTGGCCTAATTCTATCAGACTCACCCCTTAGCTTTGCTTCATATTCAATTCTTGCATCTATTTCATTTTTACTCATATGTCCTGTTCTTGTTGTTATGCTCTTTGTTGGACGAGCCATGATGTCACCTTCTTTTCAATTTATTATGTACTCTAGTTAAGCTTAGCTT
>JAEZKI010000184.1 GCA_023415525.1 Bacillota bacterium
TGAAAGGAATAAAGAAAATTTAATAAGCACACCACATATGGCACTATCCTTGAAACCTAGTGCTTTAAAACACCCAATTTGTTTACTGCTTCTTTTAGTAAATCGAGAGAAAAACATATAAAAGACAAAGCCCGTTAATGGAATAGAGGCCATCAGAAAGCTACGAGCCAGTGCTGTATTAGAGGTAAGGGCCTTTTTATATAAAATTTGATTTTCAGTTAAAGTAGACAGGGTGTTTAATAGAGTCATGTTGCCATCAATAGAGAAATGAACAAAGAAATACATAAAGGAAGTAAAGACAGTTAAAAGAAACATAAGAACTATAAAAATCTTGTTTTTTAAAATCTCAAAGGAAAGTTGTTTATTTAATAAGTTCATAAGCTTACCCCCACATCATATCATAAGCAGATATTGGATTCTCATTGATACGGTCATGAGCAATTAGGCCATCCTTTAATGTGATGACACGGTCAGCTGTTTCAGCAATTTGTAGGTTGTGGGTAACAAATAAGATCGTGAGACCAAAGTTTTTTTTAATAGCTTGTAAAAGAGCTACTACTTTTTTGCTATTGGCCTCATCTAAAGCGCCAGTAGCTTCATCACAAAAAAGTATAGTAGGCTTTTTAATAACAGCACGAGCAATGGCTACACGTTGTTGCTGGCCCCCTGAAAGTTGAGCTGGAAATTTATCAAGTAGATCATCAATTTCTAGGAGTCCAGTTAAGTTGTTAAATGACAGAGGCGTACCAGAAGGGGCAAGGCCAATTTCAATATTTTCTCTTACAGTTAAATTATTGAGCAGTAAGTAATTTTGAAATATATTACCAATATGTGCACGTTTTAAGTCTGCTAATTGATTAGGGGATAAAGCTGTAATCTCCTGTTGCCCCCAAAAAACCTTGCCACAACTTGGTTTTAGCAAGCCAGAGAGAATGTTGAGAAGAGTTGATTTACCACAGCCACTAGGACCTAATAGAACGGTAAAGGAATTTGGCATAACCTCCATACTAATACCTTTTAAAACTTTTTCTCCATTATTAAATACTTTAGTAATATCCGTTACACTTAAAATAGATTGCATTAGATTACTCCTTTCAACAAGAGACCGATTCATTAGAAGACAGACTTATTCCACATTTTGATTTTGGTGGGCTTTGAGTTTAGTATTAATAAAGGTAAGATTATGACCTACTTTAATCAAATCAATGAGGCAGCCTATAAGGTAAACAGAAATGCCTAATAAGATTAGAAGCCATAAGGGTAAACTATTATACCAGTTAAAGATAAAGCCAAAGATTATCAGAACCCCTTCAATATAGCTGATTTCTAAGAGGATTTCTAGAAGACAGTAGGGACTTTCGAAACCTTCTAATAAAGTAAGACCTATGTAAATAACAATATTAGCTAGAAATACTTCGTTAACCGTACTTAAACATAAGAATTGTGCATTATAAAATGAAGCGATGAGGGCTAAGAGCAACAAAGATAAACCTGTAGTTGCCAAGCAAAGTCTGATTTTATGCTTCATAAGGATTTACCACCTTTCCAGCTTTTCTCGAATGGCAGGTACATATTTACGCGTTACATAGATGCATTCACCATTACGCAGAGTTGCTTCTAAACGACTATTTAAGAGAGGTTTTATACATTGTAGTACATTGATGTTGATAATACAGAATTTGCTCACTTGTACAAAACCTACATCCGAAAGTTCTTCCAAAAGCTGATACAAGCGTAAGGAAGATTCATAAACTGCATTTTCGCAATAAACAAAACTATGCTTATCAATGCTTTCTATATAGTAAATATCTGAAGCATTAAGTCGTATATGCTGGTTTTCAAAGGAGCAGGCTATGGTTTTATCTACAGATTCAATTAATACTTTAAGCTTCTGCACGGTTTGATTGAAATAGGGATACTTGATTAGAATCTCTAATTCTTCTTGAGAGAAATCTTCCTCTAATTTCACACGCAATTAATACACCTCCAGTATAAAAATTTTAGTGGCGAATAACAAGAAAGTCGCAACCAAGATGCAGAAAGGGGTAACTCAGATGCAAAAAAGCACGAAATGTGAGTATAATTAATGTATCATATCTAGTTGAACTAATAAAGATAGATATATCTAAAATTTAAAAGCTAAAATTAGAGGCTCAGCTTATGGCGTGTAATGATTTTTCTCTTTTCATAGATACTATGGGGTTTGAAATTTACGGGTTATTTTTATAAAACGGTTACTATAATATAAGTATATAAAAGGAATGCTCAGTTGATGGTAACTACTAAGCATTCCTAGAGTGAGACATTTGTTTTATTTTGAAGAATATATTTTAACTAGAAACCTTTTCAAGTCCAAAGGTTTCCTTAGGCGTTAAGTTGGTAATGCGAACAATAGGATAGGCTTCACCATCCATATCAATGGTTTCAATGGTTCCTACTATTTCAACCCAGGTACCTTCTTCGGGCCATGTTCCTTCATAGGTACAGTTAAGGCCAACGGAAATGGTATGCACATGATCCTCGTGAGGAAGGTCGTAATAACGAGTGACGGCATACTGAGGGGTCTCCTTGTTTTCGTTAGAGGCTACGGTGCTGACCATACCTTCCATATGAAGGGTTTTCCCTACATAATTATCTAATTCATCATGGATAGCATCTAGTTGAGCCACAAAGTTAATATCTCCCACAAAAACGTCACTATAAGTAACAGAACTTGTACTCTGGTCCTTAGAGGTCAAAGTAGTTGTACTATCCTCAGGAGACTGAGGGGTATTAGGCTTAGGGGTACACCCTATTAATAATGTAAGTCCTATGAGTAGAAATAATCTTTTCATTATACAAATCCTTTCAATATTTTTAACGAGATAAATTAGGTTGTAGTATAACATAGGTAGTGTAATTTGAATAGGGTAATAAAAGGTTACAAAGAATAGTGTGAATAAAAATGTTATAATTATTTAGAAAATTCAATTGACGCCATAGGTTTATTGGAGTAAACTTAAACCAAAGAGGTTTGTTGTGATAAACCTGAGGAGGTATAAGATGGAAGCTTTTAAGTTATTTGATGCAGAATATAAATTTTTAGATATAATTTGGGAGTTAGAACCTATTAATTCTACAGAGCTGTGTAAGATTTGTTTGGATAAGTTAGGCTGGAAAAAGCCAACGACTTATACCATGCTACGCAAGTTAGTAGAAAAGAATATTTTAAAAAATGAAAAGGCTATGGTAAGCTCTCTTATAAAAAGAGAAGAGATACAACGGTATGAAAGTGAGCGTCTGTTAGAAAAAAACTTTGATAACTCCTTACCTTCCTTTGTGGCAGCTTTTTTAAAGGATAAAAAGCTCTCTAAAAAGGAAGCAGAAGAGATAGAGAAGCTGATCAAGGAGGCCACAGAATGATAGAGATTTTTTTAGAGATACTCAAAATGAGTTTTATAGCCAGTTATGTTATAGGGATTGTCTTTATCATAAGAATCTTTGTTAGGCGAATTTCTGCTTTAATGGCCTATGTGCTTTGGGGCGTTGTTTTGTTTCGACTGATTTGTCCTTTTTCTATTGAGGGAAATTTAAGTCTCATTCCTACATGGACTAGGGAGTATATAAATGATTCCCTTATGAGCTCAAGTAATAGGGGAGAGCAAGAAAACCATATAATAGCTAAGGATGAAAGTCAAAGGATTGTTTTATCTCCACGAAAAAAGCAAGAGGATTCAATGGCAAAGAGTTCGCTTTTGCCTCCCCTAGTGGATTTGTCCAAAGAGCCTATTTTAAAAAGGGAGAAAAATACATCAGAACTTTTTTTTATAGAACATGAAGAAGCAATACGTAAAGGGATGTTTATATGGCTAGTAGGTGTAGGGTTGATGGCAACAGGAGGTATAAGCTGCTATTGGAAATTAAAGAGGAAACTTAAAGGAGCAACGTTAGTAAAGAATAACATTTTTGAAACAGATACCATAACCGCACCTTTTGTTTTGGGGATTATAAAGCCTCGTATCTATTTACCTTTATCCCTTCAAGGTCAAAACATAGAATATATCTTAAAGCATGAAGAAAAGCATATTAAACGAAAAGATTATCTTATTCTACCTATAGCCTTTATGACCCTCTGTATACATTGGTTTAATCCTTTTGTTTGGTTAAGCTATAAAGTTATGCTTAAGGATATGGAATTATCTTGTGATGAAGCAGTACTTAAAGGGTGCAAAATGGAGGTGCGTCTTGCTTATTGTAAGGAGCTTCTAGAACTCTCTAAAAGACAAAGTACATTGCTTAGCCCCCTATCCTTTGGAGAAAGCCATACCAAAGCAAGGATAAAAAGAATATTGAAGAATAAAACACCAGTATTTGGAGTAAATGTGCTTGGAGTAATAGTAGGTATAGTAGGGATGCTAGGGTTAGGGACTAATCCAAGTATCGAGGAAATAACTCCCTTGCCCATTCAAGTAAAACTTGAAGCTTCACCTTCACCTACTTCTTTAGTTGAGAAAGCGGAATTAAAGGAGTTAACAGAAAAGAGTAGTAAAACCAGTGAGGCAATCAGGAAGTTAGAGGAGAACCTAGCCATTATTATGTCTTCACCTCTCGAGTCATCTAATCCTCAACATTATATAGAGGCTCATGAAAAAGAGTATGAGGAGATTTTAAAGTATAGTATGAGTGAAGAAACTTTGACGTATATGCTTACTGAATTTGAGGAGGGGCATGCAGAGGGCTTAAGAGGGCAGCTACTTATGCGATTATGTAAAGAAATATTAGGAGATAGAGATAATGTGTCAGAAGAATTATCACCTAAAGAGTGGTTCTCAAAGCTTAAAGTGAGAGAAGAAGTTATCTTACCTGATTTTAATTATGAAGGGAAGGATGAACTAATGAAGATAATTTATGAAACCACTTTACAAAAGAAAAAGTTGGAGGACACCTCCTTTACTATTGTAGCACCTTATATAGTGGGAAAATATGAAGAGGAAAACAAGATAAAGGTAATCATTAAACTCTTAACACATCGCTATCATTTATATGATAAGACACTAAGTAATGTCTCAGGAAGTATGGGGCCAGTTGCTATTACTTATACTAAAAATCCAGATGGGACTTACATCCTTTCAGAATATGTAGAAGCTATGGATGGGGGAATGTATCGATCTTCTATAGAAGCATTTTGTAC
>JAEZKI010000201.1 GCA_023415525.1 Bacillota bacterium
TTATGAAGCAGGCGCATTTCCTGAGGATACTCTTTTTATAAATGATAAAACCCGTAATGATCTTTTTATACAAAAAGAGGCTGCTATGATAGTACAAGGCTCTTGGTTTATCGGTGATTCTGCATTAAGCAATTATGATACGACAGTAGACATTTTGCCTTTTCCTGATCTAGAAAATGGAAAAGCACATTCAAGTGCCATTATTTATGGATGTGGAAATGGTATTTTTCATATTAGCCAGAAGGCTTGGGAAGATGACAAATTACGTGAGAAAAGTATTGCACTCTTAAGAAAATTAAGTTCAAAGCAAGCATCTGATATTCTTACAGAGCGTACTGGGTTTATTACAAATATTAAGTTGACTTCTGAACAAAAGGATACATCCAGTATGGCTCAAAAAGGAGATAAGCTCATGGAAGGAGCTAAAGAATTGGTTGGTCCTGTAGATAGTTTTATTGATCGGGTGATATGGGAAGAGATTATTATTAAACAATTTCCTCAAATGTTAAATGGAGAAATTACACCTGAAGAAATTTATGAGCAGGTAAGAAAAGAAATGGAAAATAAACGAGCATCATCAAGTGAAGACTAGGAGGCGGACATGCTTAATCATATAGCTAAACTTTACAAAAAAATATCGATTCGGACGAAATTACTTTTACTTTTTTCTGTACAGATTATCATTCCTGTAGCTTTTATGGGGGTGATGGTATACAGCAACACGCGAACTATTATTCAAGATAAGTCTACAAAATATGCCATTGATATTTTAAACATGGTTAAACTACGGTTAAATGATTTTTACAGCAACCTAGAAGATATTTCAGAAGACTTACTATATGATACAGGTATTTATGAAACATTAAGTAAAAAAGAAAGTGAGGATCATTATGCAACCCTTGATCATACTAATAATGTGCTAAGACGTATGTGCTTATCTCGAAAAGAAATCCAATCCATTGCTTTGGTATCTAAAAGTGGTGAACGTTATACTTACAATTTAAGTAGTGGGAGAGTAGGTCTTGATAATGAATTGCCCTACTCTGAAATGTTTGAGATAGTAAAAAATGGAGAAAGTCCTAGTTGGTATTTAGATAAAGATGAAGAAGGGAATATAAAGGATGTATATTTTATACGTCTTATTAGGGATATTGATACATTTAATGAGATGGGTGTAATAGTCCTTGGAATTAATCGCGACTACTTAAGAAGTGTATATAGTGACCTTTCTACGGAATTCATGCAAAACATTAGTATTGTAACGCAAGAACAAGAAGTTATTGTTGGAACAACCTCTTCGGAATATGATTTTTTAAACAATGCATTTATTAAGACAGGGACTAAAAGTAGTGATTATTTTGTTGATAAAGAGAACGATGTTCTTTTGTGCTATATGGATGTAGAGACACCTAATTGGCAGATTGTTACGGAAAGTTCATTGAATAAACTTACTGAAGAACTGTATCAATTTAAGAATTGGTTTATCTTGCTCATTATTTGTACCATTCTCATCCTTTCCGTCTTTAGTATTTTAATGGCTATTGATATTATCACGCCTATTAAACAATTAGTAGAAGGAATTAAAAAGTTTGAAGAAGAAAATATTCATCAAGAAGTCATTGTAGATAGGGAAGATGAATTAGGTTATCTCGGTAAGTGCTTTAATAAAATGTCTCTTGAAATTGACACTTTAGTTAACCGAGTATACAAAGAAGAGCTTACGCGAAAAGAGGCAGAACTTAAAGCATTACAAGCTCAGATTAATCCCCACTTCCTTTTTAATACATTAGAATCTATTAACTGGATGGCACAGCTTAATAATGTACCAGAGATTAGAGACATGGTGACTTCTCTAGGTTCCATCATGGAAGCCAGTATAGGAAAAGGAAATCCACTTATTCCTCTTAAGCAAGAATTAAAATATGTAGAAAGCTATATATTAATTATGAAAAATCGCTATGGTGAACGTTTAAGCTATGAAACAGAAATCGATGAAAATCTTATTCGACAGCAGGTTCCTAAATTGGTATTACAACCATTAGTAGAGAATGCTATTTATCATGGGATTGACCGAAGCCGTAAAAAAGGGATTATTCGCTTGGTTGTCAGAAAGGAAGAAGATAGCATTTATATAGAAGTAATGGATAATGGTAAAGGGATGGAAGCAGAAGAATTACAACTACTTAATAGTAAGTTCCAAGAAGTGAATCCAAACTATATGTTAATGGGACATAGAAAAGGGATAGGGTTGGAAAATGTTAATGCACGCATTCGCTTATTCTTCGGTCCGCAATATGGATTAAGAGTAGAAAGTGAGTATGGTAGCTATACTAAAATAAAACTTACATTACCATTACACTACGAATAGGAAGGGGATAAGAAATGTTTAAAGTATTAATTATTGATGATGAACCAACTATTAGAAAGGGACTAATTAATATTATTAATTGGAAGAAGTTTCAATGTGAAGTTTGTGGTGAAGCATGGGATGGTGTAGATGGTTTAGAAAAATTAGAAGAGTTTAAGCCAGATATCATTTTCGTAGATATAAATATGCCAGAAATAGATGGCCTTACCATGATTAAAAGAGCAAAAGCCATTGTACCACATAGCAAATTTATCATCTTATCAGGCTACCGTGAATTTACGTATATGCAAGAAGCCATTAAGATAGGTGCCTTTGATTACCTATTAAAACCCTCTAGTATTGAAGAAATTTGTGAAGTCATAAAACGTGCTGTTATTGAACTAAAATATCAAAAAGAAGATCAACTTGAAATTAGTAAGCTAAAAAAATGTTTTGAAGAAAGTATCCCATTGCTAAAAGAGAAACTCCTTTATGATATTATCTTTCAAATTAATATTAACGAAGATGAAATTAATGAGGGGTTTGAACTTTATGGAGTAGATATTCATGATTTTGTCATGATGATTATTGAGATTGACAAAGAAGCTGAGAAAAAGGAACCCTATCAACGGCAGCTTTATCAATTCGGGGTTATTCATACGGTAGAGGAAATGTTTGCAGAAGACTTTAAAGTGGAAAAAATTGTACTAAGTAGTAAGCAGATTGCCTTTATTATTTTACCCGTAGAAAAAGGGGAATTATTAGTAGATAGCGTTTATAAAAAAGCAAATAGTGTCCAACAATTAGTAGAGAGTTGCTTTGACTTTACAGTTACCATAGCTATTAGTACAAAAGGGCGTTCCGTAGAAGAACTTCATCAAAAAATGATTGAGTGTAAAAATGGACTTTCTTATCGCTTTTATATGGGGGATAGCTCTATTATTCTTTATAGAGATTTGGATGGTTTTTATAAAGGACAAGATACATGGCAATATGAAGGTTATGATAAGATTTTGTGTGAAGCAATAAAAACAGGCAATGAGGAGAATGTAATACATACACTAGAGCAAATTAAAAGCAATATTTTACAAACAGGCAAGGATCCTGAACAGATTAAAAGCTTTTATTGGAATCTTATCTTTGAAATTAACAATATACGTATCTCTATTAAAAATTTAGAGGCGTCTGATAAAGACATGAGCAAAGATATTTCTAGTTTATATAAAATGATTGAATCGGCTAACCATGTAGGCGACCTACATGAGCTATTAGAGGAAGTATCAGGAAATATAGTAAACCGTATCAATAAGTATAATAAGAAAAATATTAATCAAATATTACAAAATGCCATGAAATATATTTGTGAGCATTATGCTGCACCCATTACACTTAATGAATTGGCCGAACATACTTATGTAAGTACCTATTATTTAAGCAGAATGTTTAAAAAGGAGTTAGGTAAAAATTTTGTAGAATACCTTAATGAAGTCCGTATTGAAAAGGCAAAAGAGCTCTTGCAAGACAACAAGTACAAGACTTATGAGATTGCAGAGCTAGTAGGGGTACAAGATCCACATTATTTTTCTAAGATATTTAAAAAGTACACCAATATGACTCCCACAGAATATAAGGAAAAATACTTTAATCACTAAATAATAAGACCCCCAGCTCAGCTGGGGGTCTTTTACATCATACACAACGCTAAAATTATACGGAACTACCTGCAGAAAGGCCGTATTAATTTATATAAAAAAGAGTTATCTTATTTAAAAATATGAGATAATCCACAGTTCGAAAATTTATTTTGATAAGAAAATGTATCAAAATAACTAAAGAAGAGTGGAAAAATTTGTTGTACTTTTTGGGTAAAGTTTAATAATATAAATATTCACAAAAAGCAACATCGTCTATTACTAAATATAGACAAAAGTAATAATATAGTGGTGAGGAGAGGTGAGAGCTAATGAGTAGTCAAACAAGAACGACACAAGAATTAAAGCAGAAAACAGTGACTCATGCAAAGAGCCAAAAAAAGACAGGGTTCTTGCACGAACTAGTTAAGAAAAAAGCACTTTTTATTATGTTATTGCCAGGGCTCATTGTTATGGCAATTAATAACTACTTGCCCATGTTTGGTCTTTTATTCGCTTTTAGAAAGATGGATACAGTGACGAAACTCTTTGGTTCAGGTTGGAATGGATTAAACAACTTTAAATATCTATTCGGTACAAGTGCAGCATGGACAATTACACGTAACACAATAGGTTATAATCTTATTTTCATTCTGATTGGTTTAACGTTACCCGTTACTATTGCAATTGGTTTGAACGAGTTAAGAAATAAAAAAGGAGCTAAAATTTATCAAAGTTTATTCTTTATTCCTTATTTCTTGTCTTGGATTGTAATTAGTTATTTAGCATGGGGATTCTTAAGTAATGAATACGGTGTAATTAATAGGTTGCTTCAATGGATGGGTAAAGAACGTGTACAATGGTTTACGGCTCCTGAATATTGGCCTTATATCCTTGTTATCGTTAATACTTGGAAATGGACAGGATATGATACCATTGTTTATCTTGCAGCCGTAGTAGGTGTTAATAAAGAATTATTTGAGGCAGCCGCAGTAGATGGAGCCTCTCGTTTACAACAAATTTGGCATATTACAATACCAAGCTTAATACCACTTGCTATTGTATTAGTTCTTATTCGTTTAGGAAGAATGTTCTATACAGATATGGGATTATTCTTTACAGTTCCTCGAAATACAGGAACATTGCACCCTGTAACGAATACTATTGATACTTATGTGTATCGTGCATTTGTTATGACAGGAGATGTAGGATTAGCTTCAGCAGCAGGTTTTTATCAAGCTGTATTAGGACTTGTAGTTATTCTTACATTTAATGCTATTGTAAGAAAATATGACAAAGACAGTGCAATGATCTAAGAAGGGGGAGAGCAAATGGCTAAACAAAATGTACCAACAGAAGTAGGCATTCAAATTTCAAAAACAGCTAATGCTATTTGGAATGTCATCTTCTTTATAACAGCAATAATGTGTGTATATCCTCTACTTCTTGTACTTGCTGTTTCTTTTACAGATGAAACACAAATTGCTATGGCAGGGTATACCATATTTCCAGAAAAAATAAGCTTTGCAGCTTATGCATTTATTGCAAAAAATATGTTAGCAATTACGAGAGCTTATGGTATTACCATTATTGTTACCTTAGTAGGTAGTTTACTTGGATTACTTATTATGGCACTGTATGCTTATCCTCTTTCAAGAGATGATTTTAAGTATAAAGGTTTCTTTAACTTTATTGCCGTTGTAACAATGATGTTTTCAGGTGGACTTGTTCCTATTTATATGGTTTATGTAAGGGTTTTAGGTTTAAAAGATAATATATTGGCACTTATTTTAACAGGTTTGTTTAGTGCTTATTATGTTATGATTATTCGTACTTTCTATAGGCAAAATGTTTCTAAGTCTTTGATTGAAGCAGCACAAATTGACGGAGCAGGGGAGTTTAAAATTTTCTTCCAGATTGTCTTACCGCTTGCAAAACCTGCTTTAGCAACTGTACTTATGTTTAGTATGTTAGTTTATTGGAATGACTGGTATAGTCCACTTCTTTATATTACGAAGATGGAACTCTACAATTTACAATATTTGATGTATCAGGTTCAAGCAAAAATTGCGAACTTGACACGTATTGCAAATAGTGCAGAGGCTGTTAAGGACATTCCGTCAGAAGCCGCCAGAATGGCGATGGCTATTGTTGCTATTGGACCTATTATTCTTTGTTATCCTTTCTTCCAACGTTATTTCGAAAAGGGAATTACGTTAGGTGGAGTAAAAGAATAAAGGTTTGATATAAAACTATTTAATTTAAATTTATAGTTAAACTAGGAGGAGATTGTATGAAGTTAATGAAAAAGGGGTTAGTAGCTGGGTTAACAACAATCTGTGCAATGAGTATGTTACTTTCAGGTTGTGGCGCTAAGAAAGAAGAAGTAGCACCAGCAGCAACTGCAGACACAAAGACAGAAGCACCAGCAACACAAGCACCAGCAACAGAAGCACCAGCAACTGATGCTGTAGATACTTCTAAACAAGTAGAACTTACATGGTATTTTATTGGTAATGGTCCACAAGAGGATGTAGGCAAAGTTGAAGAAGCAGTTAACAAATATCTTGCTGATAATACTAGCCTTAATGCAACGATTAAATTAAACTGCTTTGACTGGGGTTCATATCCTGACAAATTACAAGCTATGATTGCTTCAGGTGAGAAATTTGATATTTGCTTTACATCTAACTGGGCAAATGATTATTTCCAACAATCAGCTAAGGGTGCATTCTTACCATTAAATGATATGCTTCCAAAATATGCTCCAAAAACACAAGAGTTATTAGGTGAAGATTTCTTAAGTGGTTCTAGAATTGATGGTGTTAACTATGCGATTCCAGCCAACAAAGAAAAAGCTCATCAATGGGGCTTATTAGTTCGTAAAGACATTGCAGAGAAATACAAGATGGATTTCTCAAATGTAAAAACACTTGCAGATATGGAACCATTCTTCCAAACTATTAAAGAAAAAGAGCCAAATATGTATGCTCTTGAATCTGTAATTGGTGAGTCAACCTACCGTCTTTTAGACTACGATTATGTAGGAGCTGAAAAAACAGTTGGTGTACTTACAAATGATTCAGCTGATATGAAAGTATTTAACCAATTCGAAGCACCAGAAACATTAGAATTATTTAAGTTAATGCACAAATTCTATAAAGCTGGTTACATAAGAGAAGATGCAGCTTCTGTAAATGACTATTCAGCAGACCAAAGAGCTGGTAAAATCTTTGCAGCTACTCGTTCTTTAAAACCAGGAAAAGATGCAGAAGAAAGTAATGCAATGGGTCAACAATATATCCAACTTGAATTGACACCTCCAATTATGTCAAACAGAGAGACAACAGGTTCAATGCAAGCTATTTCTAGAACATCTGAAAATCCTGAAAGAGCTTTAATGTTCTTAGAATTATTCAACACAGATCCAGTTCTTAACAACTTAATCAACTATGGTCTTGAAGGCGTTCACTACGAAAAGATTAATGAAAATCAAATTAAATCACTTCCAGACAGCAGCAAATACGCTAGTGGTCTTGGTTGGATGTATGGTAACCAATTCATTAACTTCTTAATGGATAATGAAGCTACAGACAAATGGCAACAATTCGAAGCATTCAATGCAGCAGCTAAACCTACAAAATCTTTAGGTTTCGTATTCAATCCTGATAAAGTTAAAACTGAAATCGCTCAGTGTGCAAGTATTTGGGATCAATACATGGCTCCACTTGAAACAGGTACAGCTGATCCAGAAGTAGAACTTCCAAAAGCAATTCAAGCTTTCAAAGAAGCTGGCTCAGATGCTATTATGGCTGAAAAACAAGCTCAATTAGATGCTTGGGTAGCAGCAAATAAATAATCGATATTAAATTGTCCTTTTGAAAAGGCCCCTGTGCTATAAAACATAGCATGGGGCCTTTTTTTAGTCTACCTGTCCCACAACATGCATATGATAAAAGAGGGGGGGATTGGATGATGATACGGAGACAATTACGTAAAGAAAAACGTACCTACAACCTAAGAGAGCAATTAATGGAGGCATTGGAGCTGCCACAAGAGGTTGTGAGTGATTTACCAGTTATTAACTTAGTGGGAGATAAAGAACTGAATATAGAAAATTTTAGTCGCCTAGTAGAATACACGGAAGAAATCATTCGGTTAGAAACAAAATGTGGCATGATTTCAATTGAGGGAAAAGCCTTACAAGCTAAGAGTATGACGGCAGAGCTAATGATTATTAAAGGTAGAATCAAAGCTATGACATTTAGTAAATCCTAAAGGAGGAAGGACTTTGTTTGTAGGAATATGGAATTATTTACGAGGGTATGTTATAGTAGAAGTAAGTGGGTTTGCCCTTGAAAGATTCATGAACTTAGCTGTTAATAATGCTGTTTATTTATGGGACATTAAGAAAGCAGAGGGGAAGCTTTATTTTAAGGTGAGTATAGGTGATTTTAAAAAGTTAAAACCCTATGCTAAAAAATCACATTGTAAGGTACGTATTTATCGTAAAGTAGGTATGCCCTTTAAAGCGTATCGCTATAAGAGGCGGAAGATGTTTACCCTAGGTTTTTTCTTATTTATAGCTATTCTTTGGTCACTGTCTTCTTTCGTATGGCTTATAGAAGTGGAGGGAAATGAAAAGGTCAATACTTTAGATATTCTTTCTACTTTAGAAGAAGAAGGTTATGGTATAGGAAAATTTAAACCCAAGCTTCAACTCAGACAAGCAGAGGCTATTTTAGTCAATAAATATCCAGAAATTATTTGGACAG
>JAEZKI010000352.1 GCA_023415525.1 Bacillota bacterium
TCAACACCTATTGGAATAGGTGGAATAGGTATTATAAGAGTAAGTGGTAGAGATAGTATTGCGATAGTGGAAAAATGTTTCAGGTCGGCTAGCAAAAAGAAGCTTGCAGATACGGAAACACATACAATTAATTATGGCCACATAGTTAATAATGAAGGTAAAGTATTAGACGAAGTATTGGTTATGTTAATGAGAGCACCTAGGACCTTTACACGCGAGGATGTCATTGAAATTAATTGTCATGGGGGGCCTGTTCCACTTAATGCAGTTTTAATGGAAATTATTAGAAATGGTGCCAAACTTGCTGAAAATGGTGAATTTACTAAAAGAGCTTTCTTAAATGGGCGTATTGATTTGGCTCAAGTAGAGGCTATTATGGATATTATAGAGTCAAAAACAGAATTATCTCTCTCTCAAGCTGTAGGACAGTTAGAAGGAAGGTTATCTAATAAGATTAAGGAATATCAAGATAAACTCATACAAATTATTGCACGTATAGAAGTTTCTATCGATTATCCGGAGTATGATCAAGATGAACCAATAACAGATGATTTTGAGATGGAACTTAGGAGTTTATCAGAAGAACTTAATGAGTTACTAGCTACAGCAGAGACAGGTAAGATGATTAGGGAGGGTGTAAAAACAGCTATTGTTGGTAGGCCAAATGTAGGAAAATCCTCTTTATTAAATGCATTATTAGAGGAGAATAAGGCTATTGTTACAGATATACCTGGGACGACAAGAGATATCGTTGAAGCCTATTTAAATATTGAGGGTGTTCCATTTTTATTATTAGATACAGCTGGTATTAGAGAAACAGATGATATAGTTGAAAAAATTGGTGTGGAGAAATCAAAGCATTCTATTGAAGAAGCAGATATTGTATTAATGCTAATTGATAGTAATAGTGGTATAGTAGATAAGGATATAGAGATTTTAGAGCAAGTAAAAAATAAAAAGATACTCTATGTTTGTACGAAAAATGACTTAGGTAATAATATTTCCCAAGAAATATTTAATAAGTATTTGAGGAATGGTTCAATAGTTCATATTTCATCTAAAACACAATATGGACTAGATGACTTAAAACAAAGAATGAAGCAATTTGTGATAAAGGGTGATACATCCATTAAAGGGGATGTAACTTTATCTAATAACAGACAAAAACAAGCATTAATTAATGCCATTAATAGCTTAAATAAAGTGATTGAAGCTATTGAAATGGGAATGCCAGAAGATTGTCTAGCTATTGACCTTCATGACACTTATGGGCATTTAGGAATGATCATAGGTGAAGCATTAAAGGATGAAATAATTAATCAATTGTTTAGTAGATTTTGTTTAGGAAAGTAGGCGATAAATATGACTTATACTGCAGAGAAAATTGATATTGCAGTAATAGGAGGAGGACATGCAGGCTCAGAGGCAGCACTTGCTGCTGCTAGAATGGGACATAAAACGATTATGTTTACCATGTCATTAGATAGTATTGCTATGATGCCTTGTAATCCCAATGTAGGAGGTACATCAAAAGGGCATCTAGTAAGAGAGATAGATGCATTAGGTGGTGAAATGGGAAGGAATATAGACAGAACTTATATTCAATCGCGTATGTTAAATACTGCAAAAGGACCTGCTGTTCATTCTCTTAGAGCACAGGCAGATAAGGTAAAGTATACTCGATCCATGAAGCATGTATTAGAAAACACCCCCAATCTATCCATTAGGCAACAAGAAATTGTGGATATAAAAATAGAAAATAATACAGTTAAAGGTGTTATTACTCATACGGGTGCATTTTATGAATGTAAGGCAGTCATCCTGGCAGGAGGAACGTATATCCGTTCCAGATGTTTAACAGGTGAATGTATTGAGTATACAGGACCAAATGGCTTAAAAACGTCCAATGTTCTTAGTGAGTCTTTAAAAGCTCATGGTATAGAATTAAGAAGATTTAAGACAGGTACACCAGCCCGTGTTGATGCAAGAACCATTGATTTTAGTCAAATGGAACCTCAGCATGGAGATGAAGCTATTGTTCCATTTTCTTTTGAAAATAAAGAAGCCGATATTAAGAGAAAGCAATACCCTTGTTATTTAGCTTATACAACGGAGGAAACCCACCAAATTATTCGTGATAATTTGCATCGTTCACCACTTTATGCTGGTGTTATCGAAGGAACAGGCCCAAGATATTGTCCATCAATTGAAGATAAGGTTGTGCGTTTTGCTGATAAGCCTCGTCACCAGATTTTCATTGAGCCAGAAGGTGAAGATACAACGGAAATGTATGTACAAGGTATGAGTTCTTCTTTGCCAGAAGAAGTTCAATTAAAGATGCTACGTTCTATAAAGGGAATGGAAAATGTGGAAGTGATGCGTACAGGATATGCTATAGAATATGACTGTATTAATCCACTTCAATTGAAACATTCTCTAGAGTTTAAGCATATAGAGGGATTCTTTAGTGCAGGTCAGATGAATGGTAGTTCTGGATATGAGGAAGCAGCAGCACAAGGTCTAGTAGCAGGTATTAATGCATCACTTAAAGTATCAGGTAAAGAACCTATGATTATCGATCGGTCAGAAGGTTATATTGGGGTACTAATTGATGATTTGGTTACAAAAGGAACAAAAGAACCTTATCGTATGATGACATCACGAGCAGAATATAGGCTTCTTTTAAGACAAGATAATGCTGATTTAAGATTAACAGAAAAGGGCTATGAAGTTGGTTTAATAAGTGAAGGAAGATATAAAAACTTTATGGCAAAGCGTCAAGCTATAGAAGAAGAGCTTGAAAGATTAAAGAAGGTATATGTAGGAACAAGTGAAAAGGTTCAACAAATACTTGAAGCTAAAGGGAGTACACTCCTGCGTTCAGGAATAGCTTTATCTGAATTATTAAAGAGACCAGAGCTTGAGTATAGTGATTTTGATGAAGTAGATATAGAAAGACCAAATCTTGATAAGGATATTATTGATCAAGTAATGATTGAATTAAAATATGAAGGGTATATATCTAGACAGCTTAAACAAGTAGAGCAATTTAAGCGTCTCGAGCGTAAATTAATACCTTCAGATATTGATTATAATGAGGTATCTAGCTTGAGGTTAGAAGCTAAACAGAAGCTTGAGCAAATTAAACCTATTTCTATAGGTCAAGCTTCACGAATATCAGGAGTGTCCCCAGCTGATATTTCTATGTTATTAGTTTATCTAGAGCAAAAGAGAAGAAATAAAAAAGAAGATGTAGAATCGGAAGAGGTTTAGAAGATGGAAGAAAGAGGATTGTTAATAGAAGGAGCAGCAATATTAGGCTTAAGTTTAAGTGAAGAGCAAGTCAATCAATTACTAAGGTATAAAGAACTCCTTTTAGAGTGGAATCAAAAGCTAAATCTTACAGCTATAACCGATCATAAAGAAATCATTACAAAACATTTTTTAGATTGTTTAACCGTTAATCAAGCAATAAAGTTAGAGAATGTCAACTCACTTGTTGATATCGGAACGGGGGCAGGTTTTCCAGGATTAGTTATAAAAATTGCTTATCCC
>JAEZKI010000242.1 GCA_023415525.1 Bacillota bacterium
CACTGTGCACAAATTCAAGGCTTCTTTAATATTCCAGTAGACCATTTAGTGGGGATGCCTTTATTAACAAAATATTATGCGGATAAATTAGGAGACAATACAAATGAAGTGGTAGCTGTTTCACCTGACTTAGGAAGTGTAGGGCGTGTAAGAGCCTTTGCGACCAAGTTAGATATTCCATTAGCTATTATAGATAAAAGAAGACCTAAAGCCAATGTATCAGAGATTATGAATATTATTGGAGATGTTAATGGTAAACGTGTTATTCTCATTGATGATATGATTGATACAGCAGGAACAATTTGTAATGCTGCAAATGCTCTTAAAGAAAGAGGTGCTACAGCTGTTTATGCCTGTTGTACACATGGGGTGTTGTCAGGTCCAGCTATGGAGAGAATTCAAGCTTCAGCAATAGAAGAGTTAGTCGTTCTTAATACAATTGTTATTCCGGAAAACAAAAAGATTGATAAAATTAAAGAAATCTCAGTAGCACCTATTTTTGCAGATGCGATTAGACGTATTCATGAAGACTTATCCGTATCTAAATTATTTGATTAAAAGATGGCCTAAGGCCATCTTTTTTCTTGAAAAAAGATTAACAAGATATAGTAAGATGGAATTCGACATTAGTGTTATGAATTACTTTTCCTGTAAGTAAGTATTGAAGGAGTTGAAGCGACTATATGTCAACATCCTAACGGCATTATCATATAAGTATCTAATGGAAGACAAACACCTACTACCATTGGAAGAAGTAACAGGGAATTGATGACTTCGTCGAGGATATATGTAGCTAAAAAAATCCAACTTATAGACTCTCGCGTAAATCCATTGTAAATAAAGATAGAAACACTATAATAATTATATAGGTTTGCTTTTATGCTAGTTAAGGAGACGGAAGCTATGGAATTTAGCAAGGTCATAAAAGATATACGGATAAAAGTGCTGCTCAAGACAGTTGCGTCTATTAATATAACAAAAACATAGATACCTTGTCTGAACGATAATGATTCTTAAAAAAGGAGTAGATGATATGATTACGAACCAATGGTATGCAATACTTCCGTCAAAAAAAATAAAAACTGGCCTGATTGTAGGTGTAAAACGAATGAATCTTGATCTAGCCCTATTTAGAAACAGTAAAGGTGAGCTTGGCTGCGTTGTTGACCAGTGCACGCATCGTGGTGCTGCACTCAGTTTAGGTAAGGTCAAGGATGACTGTATCCAATGTCCCTTCCATGGACTTGAGTTTAATAGAACCGGGCAATGCAAATTTATTCCTGCAAATGGAAAGACTTCTGCTGATGATATCAGCCGATATAATGTCAGGCATTATCCTGTCAGAGAACGTAACGGCATTATTTACCTGTGGTATGGTGATGAAGAAAAAATCACCGATAATCTCCCGTTCTTTGATAAAGAAATCGACGCCTCTTATGTATACAGTGAGGTTGAAGATCACTGGAATTCTCACTATTCAAGATGTATTGAAAATCAATTGGATGTGGTACATCTTCCTTTTGTTCACCACAACACAATTGGGAGAGGAAATAAAACTTTGGTAAATGGGCCTAAGGTAGTTTGGGAAGACGGTATTTTAATGACTAGTGCAAATAACGAGTTGGATCATGGACAAAAACCGAGGTCTCCAGAAGAATGTGTGATCAAGAGTACCCATTTGTGTTTCATGTTTCCTAATGTCTGGATGAACCACATTAGTGACAAGATTAAAGTCATAATCTATTTTGCTCCTGTCGATGATGAAAACACTGTGCTTTATATCAGGTTTTATTGTAGATTGACAAGATTCAAGCCCCTAAATAGCTTAATTGCATACATAGGTAAGTTCGGGAATATAATAATCGAGAGACAAGATAAGAGGATTGTAATCACACAAAAGCCCAAAGCATCTTCATTGAGGTCTGGTGAAAAGCTTGTTCTGGGTGATGGACCAATCATTATGTATCGTAGAATCAGAGATGAGTTAAAATAAGAGGAACGGGAAACCGTTTCTTTTTTATTAGATATTCAAGATGAGTTGTTGTATATTTTGGTAAATAGGAAATAATTAATAAGGATAATTTTTTGCCGCCCCTAAAATAATGAGAATAGGACTATTGATTATTTAAGGGAGACATCAGTATAATAAAATAGACTGTAAAAATATAAATGAAATAATTCACATTTAGAGGAATGTGAAATTTGGAGGAATATATGAAGCTCATAGTGGGATTAGGCAATCCGGGAATGCAGTATGCCACAACTAGACATAATATTGGTTTTGAAGCTATTGATACTTTAGCAGAGCTAAAGGGCATTGCCATGCATAAAAATAAGTTTAAAGCAGTAATAGGTGAAGGAACTATAGGTGGTGAAAAGGTTATTTTAATGAAGCCCCAGACCTATATGAACTTAAGTGGTGAAGCCTTAAGAGCTTGTATGGATTGGAATAAATTAACGCCAGCTGACATACTTGTTATATATGATGATGTTTCCTTAGAAGTGGGACAACTTCGTATTCGCAAGACAGGGAGTGCTGGTGGGCATAATGGTATCAAGAGTATTATCTCTCATTT
>JAEZKI010000244.1 GCA_023415525.1 Bacillota bacterium
TGCTAAGTAATTGGATAGACCAAAGATGAAAGAAAAGAGCTGTCACAACAGGTATTAGGTCCCTTTTGAATAGAAGGAGCTTAACGCATTAAGACAGCTTTTTCTATAGATAGAAGTTATAAAATGGAGGTATACTAGTTGTATTTTGTACAGTGCTTCTATATGAGCTACTGGCAAGTTAGGGGGGAGTGGACTTAGGGGAGAGCCGCAGATGGAAAGTGTAACTCTTCCAGACTGCTTATCTCCGTTACGCTGGAAAACGCTCCACTACGAAGGCAGCTTCCAGAGTTACCCTTCCCCTCTGCTAGGCCATGGATCTATATTAATTTTTTAGTCTAAAATAGTCTGAATAAATTCTTCAATATTTTGTGAAACCACATCATAATTTGACCAATATATATAGTGCTGAGAATCCTTAACAAATACTTGTCTATTATTTTTAGACCATGACGTAAGCTGAATTTGCACTTCCCTCCAGCCATTTCCGTCATCGGAGGAGAGGATAAGTATAGGTGTTTCATCTAGAGAAGAACCTGCTAGAACTTTTGATGCATTTTCATTAATAAGTTTAATGGAGCCTAATGTGGTTGAATTTCCAGCATGTTGATAATACATAGCTTTATCTAAGCTTTTTAAATCTGGGTGAATGCTAGAGTTTCTAATATTTTCTCCATATAAAGGTAATAAAGTTCCTAGTTCTCCAAGTAAGCGATTTATTCCTGTTATCCTGATAAAAGCAGTTCCTCGGTTCATTACTTTTGCGAAGAACTCAGGATATTCACTATAAAATTCAGGAGTTCCTGCATCCAAAAATATAATGCCTTTTACTTTTTGTGGATATCTTTGAGTATAACTGATGGCTTCAAGAGAACCAAGTGAATGACACAGCAAAACAATTTGTTTATTTGGACAGGCTGTATCAATCAATAGGGAGAGTTCATTGACTAGATTTTCAATGGTTCGGGGAGAATTTGTTTTTGTACTCCACCCACATCCAGCATGGTCAAAGGTAACGGTCTGCCCTATAGTAGATAATTTGTTTTGTAGTTCATAAAAGTCAGTATAAGCACAGGGTGTTCCAGACCCTGTAATAAAGATAAAGGCGACATCTCCCTCGCCTTGTGAATAATAGTGGAGTTGGTATGTACCTAAATCGATATATGAACCTATGGCTGGATATGCTGTTTTTTGAAGCTCTACCATAATTGATTGCCAAACAGATCCTAAAATAATAATACTAGCCAAGAAGCCTACTAGGATAAGTTGTTTTGATTTTATTTTTCTTTTCATACTTTTCTTGCCCCCTCTATTCACTTCAAACTACCAATTGTTTTACTAGAACAAACCCCAATACTTACTTTTTAATTGAGTAATACAGATATATTTGTAGGATGTGTTTATATATATTTAAATTTTCTGTACATTATATCATGCCTCTACCTATAAAGATAGTTGTGGCATACCATACTCTGTTTTATTTTTACCTGTTTGTGTATTAGCATATTTATCATCCCAGAATCCTTTACATAGAGTTAAGAGTTTGGTGCTATGTCAGCGACTACCTTTTACATACTTCCATCGCCTCAACTTGACGAATATTTATATGATGAATGGTTCTTGCGTTAATTTAAGTTTATTGCCACTAAGGTAAATCGTAGATATAGCATATATAGAAGTAGTGGTTTAAGGCAACTTATCTTTCTTAGATATTAAAAGCATTAGATTCGCAAAACATAAAAAATGCTCCCTTCTAAATCAACAAGCTTTTTGATTTTGCTTGTTTCATAGAAGAGAGCATTTTATTTTTAGTACAACATTTTTATACATAATAGAGGTCTATAGTCCGAAGGAATTACCTTTCCCTTTGTGGACCTCCCCAAGCCCCATTTGGGCTTTTTGTTGCTAAGGCCTTACCTGTTAAAAGAGACTCTCACCTTCAATGTAAGTTCAAGGCCTAGCAGAGAAAAAGGTAACTCTGGAAGCTGCCTTCGTAGTGGAGCGTTTTCCAGCGTAACGGAGATAAGCAGTCTGAAAGAGTTACCTTTTTCTCTGCGAACCTTCCCTAAGCCCCTTCTTTTCCCTTCAAGTTACCACTAGCTTCCCAAAAAAGCCCCCCTCCTATTCTTGAATAGGAGCCTCACTTTCATTAGTTTCAGGTGTTTTCTTTACAAAGTCTTCTAGATTAAAGTAAGGAATACTTACAATAGAAGAGCTATCATGAACATGAACGTAACAAAGATGTTCATCCTCTAAAATATTCCCAAAGGTAAGTGTCGTTTGTTTACCATTTACTAAAGTAATAGTGATGACAGTATTAGAACGTGTAATGCCATAGGTTTCTGCTAGAGTAGGCGTTATGGCATCTGTTATAAAGTCTTTGATAGTAGTACCTTCAAGGAAATTAATAAATGAAGAAGCTAAAGAACTGGAAATAGTGTCACTCTTAAAAGTAAGAACCCCTTTTTCAGAATGAGGTTTTATGACATACGTATTTTCGTTAAATTGGACCACAACCTCTTTGATCTCTTGCTTTTTGAAAGAAAGCAGTTGCTTGTTACGCCAGGTGTTGAGGCTTGTCTGAAGACTATCAAAACTACTTTTTTCCATACTATAGACCATATTGGAAGAAGGAGAATAGACATAGTAGTGATCTTCATCTAAGCTATATCCCCTTACTAGACGGTATGTATTTTCACCATCATAAAGGGTAAGGGTAGGTGAAGAAGAATCAATACCATAATCAAGCAAATGAAGATCTGTAAAATCCATAACTTCTGTAAATTTTGGCTCACAAAAGTAAGATAAAATATTATAAATATATAGGGAATCGGCAGAAGTGGTGATAGGAGTTGTAAGGTCCCAACCTTCTTCTGTTTTTATAGCTTCAAGAGTTGAACCAAACTCTGAATAAGTTAATTGAGTAATATCTGCTATGGACTTAGACCAAAGGATAGGAGGAAGGTTAGTAGTTGTTGCAAGAGAGTCCGTCACATTATTTCTTTGGTAAAATAGTAAGCAGATAATAGAAATGAAAAAAACTAAAATAGGAACTAGCCAGCCTTTACGTTGCATTGGAATTACCTCACAATAAATATTTTTACACAATATAATTATTATAGCATAGCTGATACTAGAGAAAAGTATAAAGTATTGGTAAATAAATAAAAATTAAATACAAAATAGATATTTTTTTTTGACATATATCATATAAATAAAAAGACGAGAATGAACTAAATGTAGGTGATGAGAATGATTGCATGAAAAGGGGTGCAAAGGTGAGGGCTTTAAATAAGGAGTTAATAGCACAGTATGATTTGAATATTAAGAAGTACCAATATATAAGAAGCAACTATTACTTAGAAACTAATAGAGGCTCTTTTTTACTTAGAAAAATAGATATACCTAAGGATCAGATTTTTTTTGATTACGAGGTAGATACCCAGCTTTCACAGCACGGGTTTGAAAATATAAACAAAATAGTAACCACGCGAAAAAAGGCTCCTTTTGCTTTACAAGGAGATCAGGTATATATTTTGCAAAAGTATACAGAATGTGATGAAACGGATTTTCAAGATGAGAAGGACCTCCTACATACGATTTGGATACTGGCTAACTTTCACAAAGCAGCAACTTTTATAGAGAGCAAAGTAAGGGATGTTGATACGATGCATTTCAGGAATCTCTACGAGCTCTATATGAAGAGAGCATCACAGAATATAAAACTCAAAAAGAGCATTTCTGAGATGAAACAGAAATCACTTTTTGAAATTCTTTTTTTAAAGCATAGTGAGGAGTACATGGCTCTTGAGCAATTAGCTTTAGCAGGAATGGACAAAAACTTAGGAGAAAGGCTTAACCAAAAAGTTAAAGAAAAAAGGACAGTAGCCCATAGGGACTATACCTATCATACTGTTAACAAGACAGCAGAAGACATTTATATAATGAGTAATTTGGATAATTGCAATTATGATATACAAATGGTGGACCTAGCTAATATTTTGGGACGTATTATGCAAAAAAATAATTGGGATATTGAAATACTTTATAATCTCATTCGAACCTATGATCAGTATAATCCCCTGTCTAAAGAAGATTTTCGTATTTTAAAGGCAATGCTTATTTATCCAGAAAAATATAATAGTATTTGTAGTAGTTATATAAGCTCTAGAAGAAGATGGAACTATAGCATGTTTGAGCAAAAATGGCAAAATATGATGCTTTACAAAGAAAATGAAATAAAAGCTGTGAAAATTATACAATCGTGGTAGACAGAGGGTCAGGAAAACTTGAAAAAGTTAGCCTGGCCCTTTAGTATTTATGAAGTTTATTGACATTTTAAGTCAAGTGTTTAAAATAAAACTGTAGGCAAGTTATTTTAGAGGAGGGATAGGGTGAGAGGAAACAATAAGTCTTTTGTAA
>JAEZKI010000261.1 GCA_023415525.1 Bacillota bacterium
GCCTGAGGCTTCCACCTTAATAAAAAAACAAAAAATTTATACCAACCCCCTTTTAATTTCCCTAACCTCATATTGATTCCTCTCATTATTAATTCCCCCTATTAACTATAAAATCTGGATGAAGTAACGTTGTATAACTCTTATCACTAAAAATGGGATGAGTTGAAACACCTACTGCACACTTTTCAAAACACTGAACTTTATTTTGTTTATACACATGTACTTCTTCCATCTCCACTCCTACTAAAAAACCACCTTTGCACCCCACACTGTTAAAAGGAATTAAACTTATTCCTTGAGGGATGGAATCCCATATCTGCCCACTCCTCTTATCTGTAAATTTCATAATAAATATCCTCTCTTCTTCACTAAGTAAAGGTTCTAAAGGTTCATAGTCCACAACGATTACAGCCTTATGGGTAATGGGCGTATAGAGAGTATTTCCTGTATCTACAATGGCAGTAAACTCTCCCTTTTTGCCTTGATGAATAAATTCTACTTTGTACTCAAAATAAGGTAAGACCCAATACTTTCTAATGCTATAAAAGCTTAAATAGATACTAAATGCTAAAATCCCTGCTACTCCTACCAAAAAAAGTAAGTTGACATCTTGTACGCTACCTTCCATTCCTAATATGTACCATAAGCTAAAAGTTGTCCCTCCTAGCAGAAAAGCAATACCTTGACAGAGTAAATAAATTTTTATGAATCCCTTGATATGATGTGGCCTAAATAAATATAAGATGGGTAAACTGGGTAATAATACTGTATAGACAAGAGAGGGAATATCTTGCAAAAAGGGTAAACAAATAACCAAGCAATACAATAAGGCTGCAAAAAAGCTCCCTAGCAAAAGTCGTAAAAGTTTTAGAGACTTGTTCAATATCAATGTAGCAATAAGAAAAATCATACTATCCATAATCCAATTGATTATAAAGAGTACGTCTAAATATAAAATATGCACATTCTCACCTCATGTCTTCTCTTTTACTCTACCCTTATTATTGTAAGAGAAACATTTTACAAATTTTGTAAAAAACAATACAGACATAAAAAAAAAGATACGACATTATCGTATCTTTTTCTCAATTATTTATTTCTTCTTAGAAATTGTGGAATTTCTACTTGAATATCTTTAATAGCAGCAAATTTTTCTTCCTTCACATTTGCCTCATGTACTTGAGTAGGAGCTGGTTTAACTTCTACCTTAGGTACTTGAACTTTTTGAAAACTATTAATACTTACATCATCGTTTTGGAAATCTGTAGCAATAACAGTAATAATAATTTCATCACCTAATTCTTCATTGATTGAAGTACCAAAGATAATCTCTGCATCAGGATCAACAGCTTCACGAATCAGGCTCATCCCTACATTAGCTTCCATTAGTCCAAGACTTTCTCCACCACACATGTTGACAAGTACACAACGTGCTCCTTCAATACTTGTATCTAGAAGAGGACTACTAATAGCATATTTCACTGCTTCTTCGGCTCGGCTTTCTCCTGTTGCACGTCCTATACCCATATGGGCTACACCTTTATTATTCATAATCGTGCGTACATCGGCAAAATCCAGATTGATAATACCTGGGTTTGAAATAAGGTCTGTAATTCCTTGCACACCTTGTTGCAATATATCATCAGCCTTACTAAAAGCATCTACCATAGTTGTTTTTTTATCAATAACATGTAAAATCTTATCGTTAGGAATAACTACAAGTGTATCCACATTTTGTTTCAACTCTGCAATCCCTTTTTCTGCATTAATCATACGTTTTCGGCCTTCAAAACTAAAAGGCTTTGTTACTACACCTACTGTGAGAATACCTTGTTCTTTAGCGATATTTGCAATAACAGGCGCAGCTCCTGTACCTGTTCCACCACCCATACCTGCTGTAATAAAGAGCATGTCTGCTCCTTTAATAGCTTGAATAATCTCTTCGCGACTTTCTTCTGCCGATTTTGTACCTATTTCTGGATTAGCACCTGCCCCTAATCCTCTGGTAATTTTTTCACCAATTTGAATTTTAGTAGGAGCCCCAGATCTTGCTAATGCCTGATGATCTGTATTGACAGTTATAAATTCAACACCATTAAGACCTTTTTCAATCATTCGGTCAACAGCATTGTTACCTCCCCCACCAACACCTATTACTTTTATCTGTGCACCTTGTAGTTCATTTTCCCATAGTTCGAGCAAAATAGACTCCCCTTTCGTATCAAATTACGTATTTTTAACAGCTTATTTATTTAATGGGGCTTAGAACAACCTCTCCATTTGGTATTTGCGACAAATCCAGTTGACCCATATCATATGACTCCTGTATTTTTATAAGCTGTTGAAGTTTCTCTTCAAAATGTTGTATATTTCCAATTATAGCATCTAAATTATCAACATACAAGTGAATTTGTTCAAGGTCATAAACATCAACTGTTGTTATGTTTTTATCAAAATTATATTTTTTTAATGTATCTATTATTTCCATGGCTACAAGTAATGCATCTTCTGATTCAAGTGGCAGAAGTTCTCCTGTTCTAAAAGCATTAAAAGAAAGTCCCTTGATAATAGGAATTCCTTCACTTCGTCCATTGGTTTGTTCAATAACTTGTCCTTTCTCATCTATGCAAAGATATGTCCCATAAAAGGGACATATCCATAAGGGACTTTTTCGACTAAACGCACTTTTATTTTACCTGGAAAACCATAAGCTATCTGACTGTCTTCTACATAAGGTAAACTTTTCAAGCGCTTCTGAAGCTTTTTCTTTGACAAGCCCCAAAAAGGCTCATTGTCTATAAGAAGCACTTTTTCAATCTCTTCCTTAGAATAATGCTGATTGTTACTGACTTCAACCGTTGTCACTCGCCAAATAGGAAGAACACTTAAAGTAATAAGCAAAACACTTATTCCGCCTATACCATACATTATTTTCTTAAGTAAAATGCGATCTTTTGTTTTCAACTTCTATTACTCCTTCTCTTCAATACAGGCCCCTATTTCTCTTAAGTCCCTTGCTATATCTTCATAGCCTCTTTTAATATGATAAATATCATCTATTATTGTCTCTCCTACTGCATAAAGACCTGCTAACACTAACCCTGCCCCTCCTCTTAAATCCTCAGCACGTACATTTGTACCTATAAGTTGACGACATGGCTTTATAATGGCTAGCTTACCTTCTATATTAATATTGGCACCCATACGTATCATTTCATAAGCTGGTTTAAAACGAGCCTCAAACAAATTTTCTTTGATAATGCTTACATCTTTACATGTAGTCAATAGCGCCATCATTTGAGATTGCATATCTGTTGGGTAACCGGGATAAGGCTCTGTTGATAATGTGATTCCCTTTAAATCTTTAGGTGCTTCTAAAAT
>JAEZKI010000279.1 GCA_023415525.1 Bacillota bacterium
CTCCTGTATCCATGACTTTACTGGCGAACTTTAAGGCAATTTGACTTTCTCCTTTAAGCTCTTCTCTTTCTTCATCTGTTAAGTTCCAAGTAAAGCCCCTCTTCTTCTCAAAGTGAAAAACTTTAAAATAAGGTTCTAATCCTTTAAGTACCTCAAACTCGCTGGTATCAGCATGCTTAAGGAACTGAATCATAATCACTTTGTAGTGATTACCGATAGCCCGTACGCCTAAGCCAATGGCTGCCGTCGTTTTACCCTTACCATTTCCATAATATACTTCTATAAGTCCATTCTCCACATTGCTTCCTCCTAAAAACCTATATACTAAAGTTTTGTCCAAATAACTTTAAGTCATTCACTCGATATTTATAATCTGGCATAATCTTCTCTATACCTTTCCAGAAGTTTGAACTGTGATCAAAGAAACAGCGATGCATGACTTCGTGAAGCACAACATAATGTATACAATTTATAGGGGCACCCATAAGATTTAGATTATAAGCAATATTTCCTTTGGACGAGCAACTTCCCCATCTTGTCTTTTGCTGACGAATAGTAACCTTTTCATAGGTAACACCCAAAAGCTCGGCATAGTAGTCCGTAAGCTGGGGCAATAATTCTTGTGCTTTACTTTTATAAAATGCCTTCATTAATAAGCGAAGACATTCCTCTGTCGCAGTTTCTTTAACATTTAGAATAAGTAAGTCATCTTGAAGCACTACCTTTTCTTTTCCCTTAATAATCTTCTGAATTCTTATCTCCTTGTAATTGCCTTGATAAAGAATTTTACCCGTTCTTAACCAGTCCGTCTGTTGCCTTTTTATAGCCTTTTGATTTAAAGTCTTCTGCACCCATGGTTCATAACGCTCTACAAAAGCTTTAATTTGTCTTTGTGTCATAGTGGTTGGAACCTTTACAACAACCTTTAAATCCTCTTGTACATGAATCGTCGCTAGCTTTCTCTTTTGTTTAATGACTGTATAATTTACCACCCTTATGTCCTTTTACTTCTTTTATTTTCATAAGTATTATTATAGCACAGTTTAAAAGATAATCTACTTATTTACATTATGTTTTAAAAATTTATGCGCCTATCTTTCTTGCTCTAGCAAAAGATTGACAAAAACTTTATGACCTTCCACATCATAAAAATAAGCATTATGAATCTCCTTATGAGTAAGGGCCCTCAAAAGATCTATAGCCTCACCTAAAGTCATTACTTGCCTTAAATCCAAAGCTTTAAGTTGATGAAAATCCTTTGCATAGTTAATATTTCCCTCCTCTTCTGGTTCAAACGTCTTAAAGGTGCCATTTAATAAGCTCTCCAAGTTTTCTTCCAATACCTCTACTTCCATTTTAAGAAGCTTTTCATATAAGGTATCCATGGTATCCCAAGCCTCTATCTCTACCTTTTTTCTGGCAATAATTGAGCCATGATCGAGGGCCTCATCCATAAGGTGTAAAGTCACACCTAAAGGTTTCTTGTTAATGATGCTAAATACATAAGGAAATTTACCCCTATTATAGGGATTATAGCCTGGATGGAGATTGATACAGCTTAACTGCTCCACAAGTTCTTTTGGTAGTTTATCATTACAATGTAAGGATAAAAGTAAATCGTAATTTTCTAATATAGTTTCTACACTTTCCTTAATTGTCATTGGATAAATTTCTATATTATCCTTATATTTTTCTAAGAAAGCCTTATTAGAAGCACAAAATCTTATATCAAATTGTTGCTTATCATAGTGCCGCTCCTCACAGATTCTCTTAAAATTTTGAAGTAAGTATTCACTATCTGAAATAACTAATATTTTTTTCATAACTTACCTCCTTTCCAAAATAAATATAGTTTTTTACCTCTATTATTTGTAATTATAGTATTCAAAGCTTCCTTCATTCGTAACGCCTATTTTTCTTTGCCTATACAACTAAAAAAAGACTATCTCACACATTGGCATCTTCCCTTTTAAGTAAACTTATAGGTGTACTTAAAAGGAAAACACTTGAACGAGTGAGACAGTCCCTTCTTTATAATGGCAAAATTTATTCTGCCTTATTATTGTCTTCTACAACCTCCATCTTGCCAATAGAAATCTCATACGCCACCTTTGTTGCAACATCACCACTTTCAGATTTTTTCTGATAAACACGACTTTGAATGCGTCCCCATAATTGAATATGGTCTCCAATATTTAGACTTTCTGCAAATCGGGCATTTCTCCCCCAAGTAATGCAAGGTATGTAATCTGACTTATGATAAGAACGATTGACTGCAATAAGTAAATCTGTAATCTCTCTACCAAAAGGAGTCGTACGGTAAACGGGTTTTTTACATATATAACCATTTAAATAAATACTATTTTTATTTTTTGCTAATTCTTGCTCACTAACCTCTTTAGCTTCCAAAATAAATACAGTAAGAATAAGACGATTACGACCTTCTTCATATTGATTATAGGATCTAAACTGTCCTATTATTTCCAGTATCTTTCCTTGAATATTTCCTATAGTAGGCAACAATCTTTCTGATATTGTAAGGGGTAATCTATCTGCTGATTCACTCAGTCTCGGTACTTCTAAGTCAAAGGTGTAAAAGCCTTCCCCATATACTTTATGACTAAATCGAATGTCACTTACTACTTTACCTATAAGTACTACTTCATTGTTTTCTAATATGTGCTCTACCATCCCTTTACCCTCTCCTTATCCTCTTTTTGTTCTCCAACAGCTTGGTCTGTCATTAACATACTATTCAAACCCCTACCACTTTATGACTGTTATCTTTCTTTTTTGTCTTTTATACCCTTATATAGAAAATAGTTAAAATATCACACATCTAGACATTATTTATCCAAAACATACAATATATTGTACTTTCATCTTGAATACCTTCTAGAAGTATGCTACAGTAATAACACTATAAGTGGCATTGCCCTTTTCATATAAAACTAAGGAGGATTAACTGTGGCAACTACATTAAAAGATTTACTCTCACCTTATTACACTAAAAAGCTAGATTCTAATACCCAAAGTGTTTATGACCTGTTTACCTGGCATACTGTTGATATTTCTATTAAAGACTACAAAACAGGAGCTTCCATTATACATATGGAAAACCTAGAATTCCCTACCCATTTTTCTACCAGTGCCTGCGATATTATAGCCAGTAAGTATTTTAGAAAAAATGGGCTTCCGGAAGCACCTTATCACGAAACCTCTTTTAAACAGGTTGTCCATCGTATGGTTAACTTTTGGGTAATCAGTGCCCTTGATGAAGGCCTTATCCAAGAAGAAGACCGACAAACTGTTTATAATGAACTGGCTTATATGATGATTAGCCAAATGTGGGCTCCTAATAGTCCTCAATGGTTTAATACTGGACTCCAATCCAGTTATGGTATCACTGGTCCTAGCCAAGGACACTTTTATTATGATCCTGCACAAAAAAAGGTGGTAGAAGCAACTGATGCCTATACGCGTACACAAGGTTCTGCTTGCTTTATTGTCAGTGTAGAAGATTCTCTTTTAGGTTCTAAATCCCTTACCGACCAACTGACTACTGAAACGCTTCTCTTTAAATATTGTTCAGGCGTGGGCTCAAACTGGTCCTCTATTCGTGGAAAAGGTGAAAAACTTTCTGGTGGGGGGATGTCTTCTGGTCTTATGAGCTTCCTTAAAGTATTTGACCGAAATGCCGGAGCCATTAAATCAGGTGGTACAACCCGTCGTGCTGCTAAGATGAACATCTTAGATATTAATCATCCTGAAATTGAAGACTTTGTGAACTGGAAAGCCCATGAAGAAGATAAGGTAGCTGCATTAGGTAAAATGGGCTATGATACCCATTTTGATGGGGAAGCCTATGAAACAGTTTCCGGGCAAAATGCCAATAACTCTGTACGTATCACGGATGCTTTTATGAAGCTTATTCATGATGAAAAAGCGACTTATCCCCTCATTGGACGCTTAGAAGGTGATATATTAGGGGAAGTTTCTCCTTATTCTCTCTATAATAAAATAGCTTATGGTGCTTGGCGCTGTGGTGACCCAGGCGTACAGTTTGATGATATTATCAATGCTTGGCACACTTGTCCTGGTGGTGAAGATGGTAAGGCTTATGCTCCTCATA
>JAEZKI010000345.1 GCA_023415525.1 Bacillota bacterium
CTCTTAAAGCTAAAACAGAGGCCCCATGCGCTCTTAAAACATTGTGGCAAATTTGAAAATATTCCCTATAGCCATACTTTAGACCTGGTGCATGTACATCATTACAGTAACCTAAAGCAATAAAGCATTGTGGTTCATTGAAGGTGAAATAATACTTCACACGGTCTGAAAAATGCTTTGCAATAACCGTTGTATATTCTTTAAACCAAGATACACTTTCTTCGTTAAGCCAACCCCCCTTTTTATGCAATTCATAAGGAAGGTCCCAATGATATAATGTCATATAGGGTTCAATACCATTTGCTATCAATTCATCAATCAAACGATTATAATAGTCAATTCCTTCTTGATTCACCTTGCCAATACCTTCAGGCAAAATACGGGCCCAGCTTATAGAAAACCGATAAGCCCTTAAACCTATTTTTTTCATAAGTTGTACATCTTCTTTATAATAATGATACTGATTACAAGATACCTGCCCTGTATCCCCTCCATCAATTTTGCCTTCTTGCTCACAGAATACGTCCCAAATATTAAGTCCCTTTCCTCCTTCAAAGGCTGCTCCTTCTACTTGATAGGAAGCTGTTGCAGCCCCCCATATAAAATGCTCTTTAAATCCCATCTTTTCTCCCCCTACTACACACATTCCGTATCTACTTTTTTGCAATTTTTCCCTACTCGTGCATTTCTTCTATATTCTGTTGGAGACACACAATAAAGTGCTTTAAATACTTTCATAAAATGTTTTTCATTCTCATAACCCACCAATATACTAATTTCATTAATCTTTTTATCTGTATGGATAAGTAATCGCTTTGCCTCACTTATCCTTAATTCTTTTATATAATTAACGAAGTTCATACCCGTATATTCTTTAAAAAGTAATGAGAATAAAGAATAATTCATGGAAATATGATTAGATACAGTAGCCATATTGATATCCTTTGTATAATTCTCATTAATATAATCTATGGCCTGTTGCATCTTTTGTATATTCTTATGATCATCAACACTATTAGAAATTTTATGATGAAGCTTTAATAAAAATTCACTAAAGACTTTGATATAGTCTCTTACGTTATTGTATTTGTAAATATTTCCCAATGACATATAGGTACATTCTTCTAAATTAAGAATTTGTTTGTATGTAGTGTTTATTTGGTTCCATAATCTATACATCATTTCTTCAAAATACGTCTGGCTAATTTTAGACCTTTCTACTTTACACTGCAATACTTCTAATAACTTAATAGCCTCCTCAAAACGTTCTGTTCCAACAAGTTGTGTAATTCTATTGTCTATTCCTATTACTTCTCGTTGCAAATCATCTTCTAAACTTCTACTTATCTCCTTATGACATTTTGTTTTAAAGAAGGCTGTTTTTCGCGACTTAATGGCTTCATTATAAGCCTCTCTAAATCTATCCACCTCTTGATAGGCTTTACTTGCTCCATAACATGCCTCTTCCAGAAATGCCTCTAGCTGCAACTTTCCTTCTTCATCACTAACAATCCAAAAGTCTTGCTCTTTAATATTCTCTATATAAATAGTTCCATCTACCTCAAAATACTTCTTTGCTTGGTGATTAGAGCAGTATACCCAGTAGTTTTTCTTATCTACCCACTCCACAGCATATCTCTTAAAAGTCTCAAAGTTTTCCTCAGAAGGATTCTCTAGAAAGAGCTTAAAATATTTATCGATATGAATCTTTTGTGTTTCTAGTTGTTCACCTATAATTTCTTCTTCTAACCTTTCCAGTACTGCTATAAGTACTTCTCTTTCTATAGGTTTTAGAAGATATTCTTTTGCACCATATCTCAGTAATTCTACTGCATAGGAAAAATCATCATAACCACTTATTACTATTACCTTAGGCATGACTTCCAGTTGCGAAAGCTTCTTTACAAGTGTGATGCCATCCATTTTAGGCATACGTATATCTGTAATGACTACATCCACTTTTTGTGTTTGTGCAACTTCTAATGCTTCTACTCCGTTCTTGCACTCAATAATTTCTCCTATAAATATACCTGACCTTTTTACTATTACACTAATGCCTTGCCTTATCATCTTCTCATCTTCTACAATCATTAATCTTTTCATATGCTTTCTCCTTTACAAGGTGCATAAGGTATTTTAACAATTACTTTGACATAGCAATGCTCCCTAGCTGTAATACTAATGCCATAATCTTTACCAAAGCACATGGTAATACGATCTTGAACATTTTTTAGTCCTAAACCATTCCCTTTAGATTTATTACACTTATTACTCTTATCTTCTATTTCCCCTGAAATTTTCTTCAGTATCTTTTCAACTTCTTCATTGGTCATCCCCATGCCTGAATCAACAATTTCAATACTACAGCTATTTCCCTGCCTCATTCCTTTAATATATATGGTTGTATCTTTGGCAAGTTCTTCTACTCCATGATATATTGCATTTTCAACAATAGGCTGTAATGACATTTTGGGGATTCTTTGTTTTAATAGGTCCTCTGTCATATTAATGCTTAATATAATTTTATAATCAAATCTTAAATTAATGAGTCCAAGATAATTTTTTATATATTCCACTTCTTCCTCAATGGTTACAAGCTGTTCTCCCCACCGCATAGTGTACCTGAGTAATTTACCTAAAGAAGTCAAAGCGTCAGATACATCATATTGTTCATTAATCTCAGCCATCATTTTAATAGACTCCAACACATTATAAATAAAATGGGCATTGATCTGATTTTGTAGTGCTTTAATCTCTGTATTTTTTATGAGTCTTTCTTTTTGAATTCCTTGTTCCATCAAAGCTGTCATATGCTCTAGCATGAGATTGATTTGTCTTGCCAAGTCCCCTACTTCATCATTACCGGTAATAGGAACTCGAATATCTAAATTCCCTTTACCTATTAAATTTACTACCCTAATAATTTCATAAAGGCGTTTTAATAAAGCTCGAATACTGTGTTCAATTAAAATGGTCGCCACGGCAATAATTATGAATAAACATAAAATAAAACCCCACAATGTACTAATAATACTCTTATTATCGCTTTCCAAAGAAATAATCTTCATTAGGTAACCATCTAATGTTTTAATATATTCACAAGCTACTATAACTTCTTCATTTTCTATTTTTATAGTTTCATAATATATCTGCTTCTCTTCTTTTTTGATATTTTTTAACAAAGGAATGACCTGATCTTCCCATTTGCCACTTACTTTTTCATTAAAATAATATTTCTCCTCTTTATCTATAAAACAGCTCCAATCTTCATAACTAGATGAATAAATACTCGGAAATAAAAGTTCCATCTTTGTTGCCACTTCTATCGTAGCAATCTCTCCGTAATTAAAATCATGTATTTTAGAAACTAAGGATACAATATGTTGTGTATGTGTCGTAGTTGGTCTTAAAAAGAGTCTATCTTCGTAATCAAACTGCCAAGCTCCTGCTTCATATTCTCCATCCTTTGCCCATTCAAATCGCCTAAGACGACTATAATTGTACAATATGGGCATCATTTCAACACTATCTTCGGAATTTACATATAGCCTTATATAATGCAAATAAGGATTACTGTTTGCAACTTTTTCTAAATAGCCTATATCTGTTCTATAGAATTCAAAAATCTTTTCTGTTGTTATCTCTTCGTTTTTTACTTGATTAATAATAAATTCCTTTAATCTCCTGTCATTTAAAAATACCTGTGTTGACATATTACACATCTCCACATTTTTTTGAATGACACTTTGGGCAGCAGCCATATCTAGTTTTATATTTTTTATTTTGTCATCTATAATGTTTTTCTGCAGAAGCTTAAAAATAATCGTAGAAAAAATAGCTATAAAAATAGCCAGAACTAAAATAATAAATAGCGTTATCTTTTTATCTAGTTTTGTTGAAGGCATTATAAAAGGCTGTATTTTCATTTTTTCACCCTAAAATAATAAAATATAATATATGTCATATTATAACAAAATATAGTTGAAATACAAAATATTCATTGTATTTCAACTATTTAAATTATTTTATAGCCCTAAATTTTCCTTATTTTCCTTAATAATCTCTGTTTGTTTATCAAGAACTTTAGCATATCCCCATTCTTCCATCTTTTTATTGAAATCTGCTAAAATCTTATCAAATTCTTCATCTGATTTAGCAAGAAGTAATTTAGGTAATACAACACCCCACTCATTATCCACTTTATTCTTAATATCAGCTTCTTCTGTATCTGCAGCAAGTGTTATAAGATATTCAGAAGTTGAAACAGTATAGGGGTATGTCCAACGTTCTATTTGTCCCATTGGGTCTGGCGTTTCAACTGCCCAAGAAAGAGCCATTGCATTATCTTGTAGCATCCAATAGCAAACATCAGCACCATATTGCTTATCAAAAGTTGCTCGGTCTGTTTGTAATAAATCTCTTACTTCTTGTTTCATGGTAGGTTTACCATTAACATTATCCCAGGTTACACCCTCAACACCTAACCATACCATATGCTGGCCATGTTCACTGATAAGATAAGACAGTAATTCAATAGCACGGTCTGGACGCTTACAATTTTTAGAAATCATTGTTAATGTCCAACCAGCAATACCAGAGTTTGGTATTCGATAATCCTCTGCCTTGGAATTCTTTGGTCCATCTACAGCTATATAGATACTATTTGGATCCTTTTCATAAAGCAATTTTTGTTGGGGTACTATGTCCGTATATTGATATAGCATACAGAAATATCTACCTTGAGCTAGTTTTTCATCCATTTGCGCACGTTTATCAATAAATACATCATCTGCTAAATAACCTTCTTGACCTAATTCTCTAAAGGTCTTGAGCCATCTCATAAGCTCTGGATCTCTGTAGCGATCATGGGCTTTACCATCTTTTTCAAAAGGAATAGCTAAGAAATTACATAAGAAGCTATCAAATGAGTTATTTCCTATAGCTGTAAACTCATGAGCACCAATAGGAATAAGGCTCTGACCATTGATTTCTGGGAATTTTTCTTTTGCTGCCTTTACAGCTGCTTTAAACCCTTCTGGTGTTGTCATATCTGGGCTACCAATGGCTTCATAAATATCTTTTCTTACTAAAAATGTTTGATTAGAGGCAATATTATCGTATTTTTCACTATCTGTTGGTGTATAAGAAGAATTCGGATAACCATATATATGACCATCTTCTTGTGTATACCAACCAATTCGCTCAGGACTAGCTACTTCAAAGAAATAGGGGTCATACTGTTTAGCTAATTCATCCAGTGGAAATACTAGACCTGCATCAATAATTTGTGGAGCCTGTTGCTCATACCAGCCTAATGTAACAAGGTCTGGTAAAGTGTTTGATGCAATAAGGGAATTTAATTTCTCAGCTTCATTACCAGCTGGAATAACAAATTCAATATTTACGCCTGTTTCTTCTGTAATTGTTTTTGATACTAAGTTTTCTCCCCAAGGTGTAGTAAACCATGAAAAGTTCATATACCACGTTAATGTTACTTTATCATCTGCATGTTGCTGCCAGCCTGGTGTTACTTTCCCGTCAGTTGCTTCTGTTTTTTCAGCTTGAGCTGTTTCGGTTGGTTTTTCTGTTGTACTTTGATTGTTATTGTCTTCTTTTTGTGCAGGTTTATTGTTGCAGGCTGTGGCCGAAAAAACCATAGCAGAAGCTAATAAAAATGCACTTATTTTCTTATACTTCACATTCATACTCCTTTTCCCCCTTAAAATTTGTTTCATTTATTCCTTAACTGCCCCTACCATTACTCCAGAAACAAAGTATTTCTGAAGAAATGGATAAACACAGCATATAGGTAATGTAGTAATAACCATAGCAGCAAGTTTGATAGAAGTAGCTGTTGTATCTGCTGTAATATTAGAGGCTGCTGTCGCCATTTGACTTGACTGTACTTGTGCAACCATGCGATAAAGATAGGTTTGAATAGGCTCAAGATCGGGTTGATTGGTCATAAACATTAGTCCGCCAAAATAATCATTCCATTGTCCTACCCCTGCAAACAATGCAATAGTTGCTAATACAGGTTTAGATAAAGGAAGTATAATACGCGTAAAAATTGTCCAGTCATTGGCACCATCTATTTTAGCTGATTCTTCCAATGCGCTTGGAATCTCATTATAGAAATTGCAAAAAATAATTAAATTGAAGAAGTTAAAAGCTGCTGGGAAAATATAAACCCAAAAGTTATTAAGTAACCCCATATTCTTATAAAGTAAGAAGGTTGGAATAAGCCCTCCCGAGAAAAACATTGTGATGATTCCTATTGTCATATAGAACTTTCTTCCTATTAAGTGCTTTTTTGATAGGGGATAAGCTACCATTGCTGTAAAAAATACATTGATTGTTGTACCAATTATTGTTTTTAATAGAGTAATCTTGAAAGCCTGAAGTACTTTAGAGTCTTCAAAAACTTTTGTATAGTTTCTTATTGAAAATTCTCGTGGCCACCAATAGATTCCGCCTAATAAGGCATCTTGGGCATCATTAAATGAATTAACAACTACATACCAGATGGGATAGACACACATAAAACAAATAAGTAACATGAATAGGGTGTTGATTATATCAAATGGAGATATTTTTTTTAGGGTTCTATTTTTCACTTTATATACCTCCTAATATAATGATCTACCTAAGAATTTTTTACTACTCTTATTGGCAATGAGTAAAAGAATTAAGGCAATAATCGACTTAAATAATCCAACTGCTGTTGCATAGGAATACTTGCCCATTGTCATACCCATCTGATACACATAAGTGTCAATAACTTGACTTCTGGAAATATTAATTTGGTTCTTTAAAACAAGAATTTGGTCAAAGTTAGAATTTAATAAATTCGCCACCTGGATAATGAGCATAATAGCAATGGTGCCGGAAATACAGGGAATTGTGATCGCTTTAATTCTCTGGAATTTATTTGCTCCATCTACAATGGCTGCCTCATGCATTTCTTGGGCAACACCTGAAATAGCTGCTAAATAAATAATGGCTGACCACCCAAGTTCCTTCCAAATATCTGATAATAACGAAATTCCCCAGAAATATTGGGGTCCTCCCAAGAAAGAAACGGGTTCTTTTAAAAGATGCATCCCCAGTAAAATATCATTAATAATACCTTCTTTAGAGAGCCATGTAATCATAATTCCGCCTAATACTACCCATGAAAGAAAGTGTGGTAAATAAGAGAGGGTTTGTGTAAACCTTTTAAATTTTGTTCCTTTAATCTCATTTAAAAGTAAGGCAAAAATAATAGGTAATGGAAATCCAATCAACAGCTTCAGTAAACTAATCCCTAATGTATTGGTAATAATATTGATGCAATTACTATCCTCCAGGAACTCTTGAAAATATTTTAAGCCTACCCATTTTGCTGAAGCAATGCTTTCTGTAATCTTATATTTCTTAAAAGCTATGATTAAGCCTCCCATAGGTACATAGTTAAAAAGTAACATCCACAGTATTCCAGGGATGGCCATGAGTTGAAAATACCGTTGCTCCCACAATTTCTTTTTTAGTATTTGAAATCTATTATTGGTTATAGTTGTATCCCTTTGTGTTATTATTTTTTTAATAGATGTATACTTTTGCGCTATTATTTTTTTTATTGATTCCACCACTTTTCCCCTCCAACAACTCTCTTAAGCTCTTGTTCAACTCATTATAAAAATATATGAATCTAAATATAATGCATCATTTTTTAGCTCTAGTATCATTTTTTTAGTTTTACCTCATTAACTCTTAATGGTTTTTGTAGTCGTCATACTTCCAATTTCCACCTTATTCCATATAGTGTTATTTACATTTACTTTATAATATTGCTTAAGTCTTTCATACTGCTCTTTCATCTTATCTTCTATTTCTTTATCCTTCATTTCCTTTATAGCTTGTTCATAAGAATCTACTGTATCCTGTACTCTGCGAATGATATAATAACCAAGATTTGTCTTAAACACTTCACTTGTACCACCTCTATTAAGGTTTTTATACTGTTCAAGGATTTCTATCTCTCCGCCAAAAGGATTATCCTTTTCACGGAAGGAAGTTTCACCTACTTGTATGATCCCTTTATCCTCTTCGTTAAGTATTACGTCTGTTAGGTTCTCTAAATCCATGAGCTGCTCTCTATACTGTTTCATTTTTCCATATACTACTTCTACTTCTTCACTACTCATCTCTTGAATGCGACCATTATTCTCTTGTCTTCGTGTTGGCATAAAAACATATTGAATCTTATAGATTTCATAATCCTCTTTATGAAGTGCTAAACGAATAGCCTCCTCATCAACAGTAATCTTAGCTACTTGTAAGTTATAATACTTGGTTGCAAGCGCTAGCTTTTCAGCTATATTATCTATCTTTTCACTGGATAATTGTGTGGCTTTAATGGCCTCGGCACCTATGTTCTTCTCTATGCTCTCCCTATTATTCTTCACTTGCTCTCTCTCAGCCTCATCTAGTACTAAGCCTTGCTTTTGTGCTTCATTATAATAAATCTGATACTTAATAACATCTTCTAATATCTGCTGGTGTTTGTTTTCGCTCATAGTAACGCCTTGTTCATATTCACTCTCCCAATAGGCTGCCTCATCTCCAAAATATGAGCTAATGACTTTCCCTTGAAATTCAGCAATCATCACATGATACATCATTTCATCCATAAATATCTCATCTTCACCTACTGTTATAACCTTCTGCTGAGCATATGGGGTCGTTGCACTTTGACAACCTATAGTCACTAATACTACGATTAAGCTCATGTTGATTATTTTTATGAGTTTAGTTATTTTCATTCTTACCCCCCTCTTTAATGGTTTTAATAATCTATACTAAAGATTAATACTGTCCGTTGTAATTAACTAATTATAACAAATATTAAGAAAAATTTAGTTGCTCATATTTTTGTGGAGGTATCATTTTTTTAGTACGGTTCTTATACCTTGTTTTTTCCACTTAACCCTCCTAAATATGGTAGGGAATACTTTCCCAAACTACAAAAAAGGCTTTATATAAAAAGTAGTCTGCCTACTTTTATATAAAGCCTTTTAACCTTTTATACTTTTAAATATTAGCCTTTAAGGTGTCTTATTCCACTTTCCAGTTTATTTCATATAGCCACCTTTTATGGCCGAGACTGCATTCTCTGTAAATAGCTTTAGAATTCCTTTTGTATACTTGTTTTCTCTAGGACGCCAATTTTTCTTTCTTTCCTCTAGTTCTCTCTCTACTTCTTCTGGTGTCTTCTTCTCTCCCTTAATACCTATCACTCTTAGTAACCTCTTTTCAATATCCAATTCGATTAAGTCATTTTCTTCTACTAAAGCTATTGTCCCTCCTTCTGCTGCTTCTGGTGAAACATGCCCTATAGCTGGACCCTTTGAAGCTCCTGAAAATCTACCATCTGTTATTAAAGCTATTGAACTTGCTAATTCTTCGTCTGAAGAAATGGCTTCTGTAGTATAAAACATCTCTGGCATGCCACTTCCTTTAGGCCCTTCATAGCGAATAATAACTGCATCTCCAGGT
>JAEZKI010000358.1 GCA_023415525.1 Bacillota bacterium
ATATTATTATTCGGATTAATGTATGAAAATAAATTGATATGAGAGGATAGCAATAAATGAGTAGTGGTTGGAGTTTTCCAGGGAATAATAATGGACAGATTAATGGTATTTCAGAAGCGGGAATAGAAACATTTAAAGGAGCTTTAATGGCCTCACTGACTAGGGAAATATGCCAGAACTCTTTAGACGCAGCACTTAAGGAGGTAAAACATCCTGTAAGTGTTGAGTTTGATGTAGTTTCTTTTAATACAGAAGAAATACCAGGATATATGGAGTTAAGAGAAGCTATTGAGTCTTGTTATGATTTTTGGAATGAATTAAAGAATGAGAAAGCATGTAAGTTTTTTTCTAAAGCAATTCAATTAATTAGTCAAAAAGAAATAAAGATTTTAAGGATAAGTGATTATGGAACAGAAGGATTGACTGGTTCAGATAAAGCATATAATACACCATGGCAGAACTTGGTCAAATCTAATGGAGTATCAAGTAAGGGAGCATCAGCAGGAGGAAGCTTTGGAATTGGGAAATCTGCTCCTTTTGCCTGCTCAGGAATAAGAACGGTTTTTTATCGAACTTTGGACAAAAATGGCTTAAATGCAGTACAAGGTATTGCACGATTGGTATCTTATAAGAAGTCTACAAGTGACGAGATAACAACGGGAATAGGTTATTACGGGAGAAGAGAAAAAAATACAAGTATTGAGAGTTTAGAGATTCTTGATAGAATAAGTAAACGTGAAGAGAGTGGAACGGACTTATTCGTATTTGGTTTTGAGCATGATACTAATTGGCAACAAGAAATGATTGTTGAACTACTGGAAGGGTTTATGTTAGCTTTCTTAAGGGAAAAGTTAGTAGTTAAGGTTGGAGACATAGAGATTAATAAGAAAACTTTATCCACTCTTATGGAGCAGTATAAGAATGAAGCTAATACAGCATATAGTTACTATCGAGTAATGGATTCAAGAAACGATACTAAGTTATTTAAACAAGAATTTGAGGAAATGGGGAATGTAAATTTAAGAGTACTGTTAGCAGAAGATTTAAATAGAAAAGTGCTTATTTCAAGAGAAAGTGGAATGAAATTATTTGATAAAGATCGTATTTCTAGTACTATTCAATTTTCAGCAGTGTTAGATATGGAGGGAGAAGAACTTAATGGATTTTTTAGAAAGATGGAATCTCCACAACATAATGCATGGGAACAGGATCGATATGAAGAGAACCCTACAAGAGCAAAAAAACTGAAAAGTAAGTTATATAAATGGATAAAAGACACTATTTTAGAAGTAGGAAAGTATGGCGAAGGTGATGAAATGGATATAGTTGGTATAGGGGACTTGCTACCAGATTTCTTCGAATATAGCCAAGAGATAGGGGAACAAAAAGAAGAAACAATAAGTGATGTAACTAATGATTGGAATTTCAAAATAGCTAATGAGATAGAAAACATATATGAGCAAGAAAGTGTGAGTGGAGAGCAGCCTGGTGAAGAGGTATTAATAGAGTATGGAGAAATAACAGAGGAAGGAACTGATTCTAAAGATATTCCAATTTGTGATACGAATAATAGTGCAGGTGGAACAGGTGCGCCGGCAGAGGCTCAGCTAGGAGAGGGAAATAGACCATTTGGTGTTATGAGAGAAATTAAAGTACAGAAGATGAGGCTCTTTATGTCAAATAAAGAAAGAGCAGAATATGTTCTATCCTTTGAACTTAATAAAGAACTTAATAAGGGATATTTCGGAATACATATTGCAGGAGAACAAAGTAACATAAAAACGAATATTCAGTCCGCAGAGTGTGTGGGTGAAACTAGATTAGCACTAAAATGTCAGGAAGAGCGTATAGAGGTAAATCACTTGAAAAAAGGAGTACGTCATAAAATTGTATTTAGATTAAAAGAAGATGAAATCTATTCTTTGGAGGTAAAGTTATATGCGAGTGAATAATAAGTTATTTCCATATCCAGTATTATGTTCAGGGATAGATAATTATAAAAATAATAAATTTGAGGTTGATTTAGAAGTTGAAAAAGAAATTAATAATATTAAATTTAAATGTAAAGTTACCATAGAAGATGATAAGTTAAAAGAATTATTAGAAGAGGAAAAGGTTGAAATACTCTATCACATTGAGTGTTCTAAAACATTATATCGTGATATCTATTGTACAAAACAGTTAATAGGAGAAATATTTATTGAGGAAAAGAAACTTAATGGGAAAGTTGATATATGCTGTTTCATTGTAGCAAAGCAGAACTTAGAAGCGTATAGCAACGAAAATTTTAATGAAGACTATGATGGAGCATCTTTTGAAATATTAAAAGGACAGATTTTAGGTTTTTATAATATACCACGAATAGAATTTATTAAAAATGTCGAGGAATTATCACAGATTTCCTCAATTTTTTCAGTACTAAAGAAGCAAGAATTCATAGATGGAATGGCCATAGAACTAAACGGCGATAAAATCAAAGTATGGTTAGGTGAGAATGAATTTGAGCAATATAGGATCTTTGCAAAAACGCACCAGGCTTTAATACATCAAATGCTAGTATTTCCAGCACTTATGTATGCACTAGATATGATTATGAAAGATGGGGAAGAAGAATACGAGGAGTATCGTTGGTTTAAGGCAATAGATCGTATATTAGTTTCATCTAAAATGAACTTAACAAAGGAAAGTATTGAGCAAAATACGTCTTATAAATTAGCACAAAAGCTATTAAATATCGCTATACATAGGGCATTTAAAGAATTAAATGAAGTAAGAGATAAGGAGGGTAAAGAGTGAAATTATATTTCTTAAAGAAGGATGCACTAGATCAACTAAAAGGGAATATAGGATCTAATATTAATTATTATCATGAAAAGAGTAATAATTGGATATATGAGCAATTTCGAGGTGAAAACCCATTTGGAGAATTCAAAATAGAGGTTGAAGAAATTAATCTAAGGACGGATTTTGAATCAGCTAGCCAAATGGATTTATATAATAGTAAGCAGTTACATTCTAAACTTAGGTTTTTATCTGAAAATCAGGCGGCTGATGAGCGATTTTGGGCAGGATTAACACACAGTACATTTTTTGAATTTGTTCAGCAGCGCTGGGGAAATGAAAATATGCACAAGGCGAATTATATAATGTCTAGATATTTTTATAGTGGAGGTCAGTCGCGAGGCATTGTTAGAAATACATTATCAAAATTGTGGTGGATAGGTCATTTTACATATGATTCAAGAAGAGAGAACCCATATGAGTTAACAGAGGTATTAGGAAATAATGATATGGCTACGAGAGTAAATGATATATTTACAAGTAATTTTAGTAGAAATCCTAAATTAGTACATGCGTTCTTAGGTGCTGTAAAAGAGTATGAAGATAATGGAATTAAGATAGGTGGATATACATATAGGAAAGCTGTTCAATATATGAATGCCTATGGAGGTATTACGGTAGTTGATTATTTGGAAGCGGAAGAAATGAAGAAAGTTATAATAAAACGTATTGAAAAAATCCTAAAAGATCCTTCAAATAAGGATGCTTTAGCTAAACAATATGCATTCAATCATAGTAGTTAATAAACTATAAAGTAAGCAATGTAAACAAAGATAGGAGAGATATAATGAGATGCAATTTATTAGAAGAAGAGGTTGATCAAATTGTAGACTTACTTGTTAACAAATATGAATTATCTACATATATGATAAATAAGTTGTATGGAAATAGTGAAAAAGATGCTACTTATGAGGTTTTAAATAATGTACAGGACATATTGCAAGGTAGAGAGGGAATATGTAGATTATTAGTACTTAGAGAAGGTATTAATTTATTTACAGGTGGCTCAGAAGAAAAGAGAGAACTTCGAAAAAAGATACTTGATCAACTACCAGATGAGATAATCACAAATTTATATAGTAAATATGAGGATAAGACAAGAAAAATATCAACGGTTGGATATATGAAGTCGGCCTTAGTAAAAAGAAAATGGCACTCAGGTAAAAGATGGGCAGTAGATTTTATAGCGGCATCGGGCTTCCCTAAAATACTTGCAGGAATAAGTAATACAAGAGATCAACTTAAATCAGCTATTGAGATTATAGAACCTAAAAAAACTATACCAGTATTAGTGCCATACCAAGAACATATTAAAAAACAAATCGTTCAAATATTAGCCCAACAGGGTGGAAAAACAAGATGTATGATTTCTTTACCTACAGGTGGTGGAAAAACTAGAGTTGCTGTAGAGGCTTTTTTAGATTGGATGGAACCAAGATTTGAAGAAAGAAAATATATGTTATGGATAGCACAAAGTGAAGAGCTCTGTGAGCAATGTATTTCATGTATAGAACAGATGTGGAAAAGCCGAGAATTTATTCTGCCATTAAAGATTTATAGATTATTTTCAAAATATGATTTTTCGCTTGATGAACTAGAAGGTGGAGTGGTTATTGCAAGTATTAATAAAATTTATAATAAGATTAAAGTAGAGAATGAGGTGGTAGATGAAATTTTGACTAATACAGGGGCTATGATTATCGATGAAGCACATCGTGCATCTACCGCAATGTATGATGCACTTTTTGAAAGAGCATCTATGTTAACTAATAATCAATTGTTTTCTGTATGTGGTTTATCTGCAACTCCAGGAAGAAACACTATTATTTCAGATAATGAGGTTGATAAGCTAGTAAATCGCTTTCAGATGAATTTGATTACCCCAGAGTTTAATAATGATGAAAAATATAAAGATAATCCACTTGCTTATTTTAAGGAACAAAAATACTTAGCAAAAGTGAATCATATTATTTTCAAGTCTGGTAGGGAATATAAATTGACTGAAGCAGAAGTTAATGAACTTAATAATAAAGGGGAATATGCACCATCATTTCTTAAGAAGCTAGCAAATGATATGCATAGAAATACAAAAATTATTAATAGGTTACGAGAAATCAAAAGTAATACCCCTACACTTGTATATGCATGCACAGTTGAGCATGCTAGGTTTTTAGCTACAATATTGAATGCTTTAGGTAGAAGAGCAGCTTTTATTGATTCAAGCACAAATAAAATGGAGCGTAGAATTATTATTAAGCAATTTACAGAAGGAAGTATAGAGTTTCTACTTAATTATGGGGTGCTTACTACTGGGTTTGATGCCCCTAAAACAAGAATGATTGTAATTTGTAGACCAATTAATAGTAATATTCTATATGAACAGATTGTAGGAAGAGGAATTAGAGGAGTACGTTTTGGAGGTACAGAAGAATGTGATGTAATAGATTTCTCTGATAATATATTAAATCTTGGGCGTCAACAAGCATTTATGAGATTTAAAGAATATTGGGATCAAGAAGCAGATGAGTAAAATTAGAATGTAAACGTAAAATAATCCCTCACCTTATCATTCAATCACCCTCATGCATAATACCTCTATACACTACGGATGTATGGAGGCATATTTTAGGAAAGGCTGTTTATTATAGCAAAAATCAATGAAGTATCTTCAAAACTATCTGATTGATGGCAGATGTGAAAGTTCTAATAATCGAGCGGAATGCAGTATAAAACCATTTGTTATAGTTCACAAGAACTTTCTTTCCACTAATACTCAGTATGGTGCTAAGCCAAGTGCTATTACATACAGTACTTTAGAACAGCAAAAGCTAATCATCTTAATCCGTTTGCTTATCTAAAATTTATTTTTGAGGCATTACCAAATGTCAACTTTAAAGAAAATCGTAGTCTTTTAAAAAATTATCTACCTTGGGCAAATTTACCCCAAGAGTGCTATAGTAAGAAAACTAAGTAAAAAAATCATATCCCTATGACTCCTTAAGTCTAGGGATATTTTACACTTACGATAATATGATATAATATAGAGATATATGGAGAGGCAAAAATATATTTAGATAAGAGGTAGTATCATGGTAAGACAACCTAATATATATGGTGGAGGAGCAAAAACGAACATAAATGGACTTCACTTTGAACAGACAACATCTTTAAATGAATTATTAGAGAAAAACGGGTTTAAGGTAGTTGATTTTGAAGTAAAAAAAGGTGAGAGAGTAGTAGCTATGTCTGTACCAAAGAAAAATATATATACCAAATTTTTAGAACCAAGAGGCATAATCTATAGTGACTACAATTCTAAAGGGTGGCAACCGGATGAAGCGCTTATTAACTTATTAAATAACACAGCATATATTATAGAAAAGAAATTTCAAAATTGTTCAGGCTCAGTAGATGAGAAATTGCCTAATTGCCATTTTAAAAAGTTAGAATATGAAAAATTATTTACACCCATAAAGTTTAGAGTAGAATTTGTATACATATTAAGTGATTGGTTTATGAACCAGCAGTATAGAGATACACTTGCCTATATTGAGAAAATGGGATGCTATTATTACTTTAATACATTACCAATTGATTTTTTAGGACTTGATATATAGTAGGATAAATAAGAAACGGCATAAAAGCATTGTAAAATAGGCTATAATAGTGTAATATGCTATATCTATATATCATTATAGACTATTAAGTAGAAGATAAAGGTGTAAAAATGAGTACATCAAACAAATCGTATCAACTCTTTAATCAAGATTGTATAATAACCCTCTACCAACTACCTGAAAAAACAGTAGATATGATTTTTGCAGATCCACCCTATTTCCTTAGTAATGGCGGTATTACTTGCAAAAATGGTAAGATGGCATCAGTTAATAAAGGAGAATGGGACAAGTCACAAGGTATACAAAATGATTTTAATTTTAATCGGGGGTGGATAGAAGCCTGTGACAGAGTACTTAAGGATAATGGGACAATATGGATTTCGGGAACTTATCATAACATCCATATGATTGGTTATATATTGAATTTATTGGGATACTATATTTTAAATGAAATTACATGGCTTAAGCCTAATGCATCGCCTAATATGGGTTGTAGATGTTTCACTGCAAGTCACGAAACCTTATTATGGGCAAAAAAGAGTAAAAAAATGAAGCATACCTTCAATTATCAGTTTATGAAGGAACTAAATGGTGGTAAGCAAATGAGGAGTTATTGGCAGATTCCTACTACGCCTAAAAGAGAAAAAAGTTTTGGTAAGCATCCGACGCAAAAGCCAAAAGAATTATTATATAGATGTATTATGGCAAGTACTAATGAGGGAGATGTAGTACTAGATCCATTTTGTGGTTCGGGGACAACTGGATTGGTAGCTGTAGAGAATAAAAGGAGATTTATAGGTATAGAGATAGAACAAGCCTATATTACTATAGCTCAAAATCGTATAAAGGATTATTTGCAGAAGGAGCCGAAGGATGAGTAGAAAGATTAAACCCTTTTTAAAATGGGCAGGTGGTAAGACACAACTTTTACCTGTGATAAAAGAGAAATTACCAAGCAATATAGAAATGTTAACACGTTATGTGGAACCATTTGTTGGTGCAGGTGCAGTTTTTTTTAGCCTTGCTAAAGAAAATCATTTTGATGAATATATTATTAATGATATTAATGAAAAGCTGATTAATTTATATAGAGTCATCAGAGATGATGTAGAAGCACTTATCTTTGAATTAACCAATATAAGGGCAGAGTATATGGCATTAGAAGATATAGAGGCTAAAGGTGAATACTTTTATGCAAGACGCGAAGAGTTTAATGTTACTGAAATACTTACAACACGTATGGCGGCGCTATTTATTTTCTTAAATAAGACTTGCTTCAATGGCCTATACCGTGAAAATGCTAGTGGTGGATTTAATGTACCTTTTAATAAATCTAAAAGTCCATCAATGTTTGAAGAGGAACAGCTTAGAGAAATTAGTAGGCTACTTAATATAAGGAATGCGCAAGGAAACTCTAAAGTTCAAATATTAAGTCTATCTTTTGAAGAACTAGGAGAGTATATAGATGACCATACATTTGTTTATTTAGATCCTCCTTATAGGCCAGTTACTAAGGGTGGTTTTAACAGTTATAATAAGAGTTCATTTAATGATGGGGATCAAGAAAGGTTGGCGCAGTTTTATAGAGAGATGCACTCTAAGGGTGCAAGCCTTATGC
>JAEZKI010000392.1 GCA_023415525.1 Bacillota bacterium
GGATGAAGGTGTTAAAAAGAAACTAGGAATGGCCTGTGCAAGTATGTTGGGTGAGTTACTAAGAGATGACATGAGTGTTGCTATTACAGGAGGAACGACCATTGCAAAAATGGTAGAGATTATGCCCAAACTCCATGGAAACTACAAGAATTTAGTTGTTATACCAGCCAGAGGAAGTGTAGGAGGTCGCGTAGAATTTCAAGCCAATACCCTTGCTGTGGAGTTAGCTAAAAAGATCGGGGCAAATTATAAGCTCTTTACAATGCCTGATAATCTCAGCAATTCTTCTATAGAGCTTATTAAAAAGGAACCCACAATACAAAAGGTGTTGCATAAACTAGCTGAAGCAGATATGATAATATTTGGCATAGGCAGTGCAATGACTATGGCTAGACGTAGGAATGAACCCAAGGAAGTCATAGAAAAATTAATAAGTAAAAAAGCAGTCGCAGAGACATTTAGGCATTATTTTGATACAGATGGTCATATTGTACATGCTTCAGAAGCCATAGGTGTTTCACCAGATATTGCAAAAAAAATCCCTATTCGCCTTGCTTTAGTAGGTGGAAAGTCGAAGGTGAGTGCACTCTTAGCTACTAAGGAACTACTAAAAGGTGGTTATCTCATTATTGATGAGAGCGTAGCTCAAGAAATTATTAATAAATTAACAATATAAGTGTAGAAAAAAAACTAAAAAAGTTGTAAAATGAACAAGGTATCATATCGTTCCTTCATGTTAATACTAAAGCGAACGATTTGAATATAAAAATTAAAAGTAAAATTTAAGGAGGAACCAATAATGGCAGTAAAAGTAGCGATTAATGGATTTGGACGTATCGGACGTCTTGCATTTAGACAAATGTTCGGTGCAGAGGGGTATGAAATAGTAGCAATTAATGATTTAACTAACCCAAAAATGTTAGCTCACTTATTAAAATATGATTCAGCTCAAGGTAGATATGCTTTAGCAGACAAAGTAGAAGCTAAAGAAGATGCTATCGTTGTAGATGGCAAAGAAATCAAAATCTATGCTCAAGCTGATGCTAAAAATCTTCCATGGGGAGAAATTGGTGTAGATGTAGTTCTTGAGTGTACAGGTTTCTACGTATCAAAAGCTAAATCACAAGCACATATTGATGCAGGTGCTAAAAAAGTTGTTATCTCTGCTCCAGCAGGTAACGATCTTCCAACAGTTGTATTTGGTGTAAACGAAGATATCTTAACAAAAGAAGATACTATCATTTCTGCAGCTTCTTGTACAACAAACTGCTTAGCTCCTATGGCTAATGCACTTAATAAATTAGCACCAATCAAATCTGGTATCATGTCTACAATTCACGCTTATACAGGTGACCAAATGGTACTTGATGGTCCACATAGAAAAGGTGATTTAAGAAGAGCACGTGCAGCAGCTGTTAATATCGTTCCTAACTCAACAGGAGCAGCTAAAGCAATTGGTCTTGTTATTCCAGAATTAAGCGGAAAATTAATCGGTTCTGCTCAACGTGTACCAGTTCCAACAGGTTCAACAACTATTTTAACAGCAGTTGTTGAAGGTAAAGTAACAAAAGATGAAATCAATGCAGCTATGAAAGCAGCAGCTAATGCGTCATTTGGTTACACAGAAGAAGAATTAGTATCATCTGATGTTATTGGTATTAACTATGGTTCATTATTTGATGCAACTCAAACAATGGTGATCAATCTTGAAAATGGTACTTCTCAAGTACAAGTTGTTGCTTGGTATGACAATGAAAATTCATACACAAGTCAAATGGTTAGAACAATCAAATACTTCGCGGAACTTAACTAATTAGTTTCTTAAGTAAGTATAAGATCCTAACAGGGTCCGGTCTTGTAGGTTAGACTTATAGGACTGGGCCTTTTTAACTTTTTATTTTATAATCTGAAAGGAGAATTAATCATGTTAAATAAAAAAACAGTAGATGATTTAGCTAATTTAGCAGGTAAAAAAGTACTTGTGCGTTGTGACTTTAACGTACCACTTAAAGAAGGTGTTATTCAAAACTATAACCGTATTGACGGGGCCCTTCCAACAATCAAAAAATTATTAGAACAAGGCGCAAAAGTTATCCTTTGCTCTCACCTTGGTAAACCAAAAGGAGAAGCACTTCCAGAACTTTCTTTAGCGCCAGTAGCTAAAGCTCTTTCTGAAAGATTAGGTTTAGAAGTTAAATTTGTAGATGATGCTAAAGTAACAGGTCCAGAAACTCAAAAAGTAGCTGCTGAACTTAAAGAGGGTGAAGTATTATTACTTCAAAACACACGTTATAGAGCAGAAGAAACAAAATACGGTAAAGATGACGATGCAGAAGCTTATGCAAAAGAACTTGCAGCACTTTGTGACAATGAAGTGTTTGTAAATGATGCTTTTGGTACAGCCCACCGTGCACACTGCTCAAACGTAGGTGTTACTAAATTTACAAAAGAAAACGTAGTAGGCTATTTAATGCAAAAAGAAATTAAATTCCTAGGTGAAGCAGTTGAAAATCCAGTTCGCCCATTTGTAGCGATTCTTGGTGGCGCCAAAGTATCTGATAAAATTGCCGTTATTAACAACCTTCTTGATAAAGTAGATACTCTTATCATTGGTGGTGGTATGGCTTATACCTTCCTTAAAGCACAAGGTCAAGAAGTAGGTAACTCTCTTCTTGAAGCAGATAAAATGGATTATGCTTTAGAAATGGTGAAAAAAGCTGAAGAAAAAGGCGTTAAACTTTTACTTCCAGTTGACCACGTTGTAGGTAAAGAATTCTCTAATGATACAGAAAAAGCTGTAGTAGACACCATTGAAGCAGGTTGGTCAGGTTTTGATATTGGACCAAAGACTATTGAAATGTATAAAGCTGCTTTAGCTGATGCTAAAACAGTTGTGTGGAATGGACCAATGGGTGTATTTGAATTCTCTAACTTTGCAGAAGGTACCCTTGCAGTATGTGCTGCAGTAGCAGATTTACAAGGCGCTACAACAGTAGTAGGAGGAGGAGACTCTGTAAATGCTGTAAAACGTCTTGGCTTTGCAGATAAGATGAGCCATATCTCAACAGGTGGTGGTGCATCTCTTGAATTCTTAGAAGGTAAAGAGCTTCCAGGTGTAGCAGCAGCAGATAATAAATAAGACTATAAATTACAGCTATTTGCTTTTTTCTTTGGATAAAGAGCAAGTAAAAGTTCAACATAAGGATAACCAATAACAGACTATGGCTTAGGAAGCAGTATGTTCCTAAGCTATACCATATAAAAACTAAAGGAGTGTTTTTAAATGCGTAAAAAAATTGTTGCGGGCAACTGGAAAATGAACATGACACCAGCTAAGGCTGTAGAATTAGTAAATAGTTTAAAAAATGAAGTCAATACAACAGCAGTTGATGTTGTATTTTGTCCTCCTTTTGTATGCCTTCCTGCTGTACTTGAAGCTACAAAAGGTACCAACATTGCAGTGGGTGCACAAAATATGTATTTTGAAGAAAGTGGAGCCTTTACAGGTGAAATCGCTCCTAGTATGCTTGTGGAGTTAGGTGTGAAATATGTGATTCTTGGTCACTCAGAAAGAAGACAATATTTTGCAGAGACCAATGAAACAGTTAATAAAAAAGTATTAAAAGCTATTGAACACAACCTTGTGCCTATTATTTGTGTAGGTGAGAGCTTAGAGCAAAGAGAACAAGGCATTACAGTAGACCTTGTACGTCTTCAAACTAAAATTGCCCTTAAAGATGTAACAGCTGAAGATGCTAAAAAAGTAGTTATTGCCTATGAACCTATATGGGCTATTGGCACAGGAAAAACAGCTACATCTGAACAAGCTGAAGAAGTATGTGCAGCTATTCGCCAAGTTGTTGGAGAAGTTTATGGCCAAGAAGTGGCTGATGAAGTACGTGTACAATACGGCGGTTCCGTAAATGGTGCGAATGCTAATGAATTATTCAATATGGGTAATATTGATGGTGGTTTAGTAGGTGGAGCAAGTCTTAAACCCGAGTTTGCGTCTATTGTAAACTACTAAGATTAAGGAGAGTTAAAATGAGCAAACAAACAACATTATTACTAATCCTAGATGGATTTGGTATAAATGAAATACATGAGGCCAATGCTGTTTATGCAGCGAATAAACCCAACTTAGACCGTATTATGAAGCAGTATCCTACAGTAAAAGGCTATGCCAGTGGTATGGCAGTAGGGCTTCCAGATGGACAGATGGGTAACTCTGAGGTAGGTCATCTCAACATGGGAGCAGGTCGCATTGTTTACCAACAATTAACAAGTATTACAAAAGCCATTCAAGAGGGTGATTTCTTTAAGAATGAAACTCTTGTAAAAGCCATGGCTGTTTGTAAAGAAAATAACAGTGCTCTTCACTTATTTGGTCTTTTATCAGATGGTGGGGTTCATAGTCATATTGAGCATCTTTATGGGCTCTTAGAGATGGCTAAAAAAGAAGGATTAAATAAAGTGTATGTCCATGCCTTTTTAGATGGAAGAGATACACCACCTACTTCAGCAAAAGGGTTTATGGAAGCTCTTGTCAATAAGATGAAAGAAATAGGTGTAGGCCAAATTGCTTCTATTTCAGGCCGTTACTATGCGATGGACCGTGACAACAGATGGGAGCGTGTAGAAAAGGCTTATGAAGCCATTGCCCTTGGCAAAGGTGTAGAGGCAACTGACCCTGTAAAAGCTATTGCAGATTCTTATGGGAATGAAGTAAATGATGAGTTTGTGTTACCTACAGTTATGATAGAAGAAGGTCAGGCTATTGGAACCATCCATAAAGAAGATAGTATTATTTTCTTTAACTTTAGACCAGACCGCGCCCGTGAGATGACACGTGTATTTTGTGATCCAGAGTTCACAGGATTCCAAAGAGAAAGAATAGGTTGTCACTTTGCCACCTTTACGCAATATGATATTACTATTCCAAACAAAGACGTATGCTTTGTTCCAGAAGAACTGACGAATACCTTTGGTGAATATTTAGCTAAAATGGGCAAAACCCAACTTCGTATTGCTGAAACTGAGAAATATGCCCACGTTACTTTCTTCTTTAATGGGGGGGTAGAGGAACCTAATTCAGGTGAAGAGAGAAGTCTTATCTCTTCTCCAAAAGTAGCGACGTATGATCTTCAACCTGAAATGAGTGTGCCAGAAGTAGCAGATAAGTTAGTAGCTGCTATTGAAGGAGGTACTTATGATATGATTATTGCTAACTTTGCTAACCCAGACATGGTAGGTCATACAGGTATCTTAGAAGCTGCAAAGGCAGCCATTGAAGCTGTAGATACTGCAGTAGGTAAAGTTATTGGGGCCATTGAAAAAACAGGTGGCCAGGCCTTTATTTGTGCAGACCATGGTAATGCAGAACAAATGATGGATTATACTAATAATGAGCCTTTTACAGCCCATACAACCAACCCTGTACCTTTTGTTCTTGTGAACTATAAAGAAGGGGTAAAATTAAAAGAAGGTGGCAAATTAGCAGATATTGCACCTACTCTTTTAGAAATGATGGGACTTCCTCAGCCTAAAGAGATG
>JAEZKI010000466.1 GCA_023415525.1 Bacillota bacterium
GTTCAGAATAGGGCAAAAATACTGGAAGAAAAAACTTCTTTAGCTACAGCTGGGGAGATAATTATTAAGAATGTTCAAGGAACGACAACCTATCAAGAAGCAGATAAGCACTACAATCTTTACTATGATACAGTAGGTGACACAGGTTGGAAAGTAATTATCCAAATGCCACAAGCAGAACTCAATCAACCTATTTATGACTTATATATAAAAATTATATGGATACTACTTGTCGCCATCATTTTATGTGTAGTAGTAGTAGGGATACAGGCAAGTAGAATCTCTTCTCATATTAGGCAAGTGAATGGTTTTGCAAAATGTTTGGCAGAAGGTGATTTTACAGCACCACCGATTGCTGTTAAGACACAAGATGAATTTAAAGAAATGGGCGACTTACTTAATGGTATGTATCAAAGTAATAAGAGTGTGATTGCTAAAATTTCAGACTACTCTACTGGAATAAATTCCTCCAGTTATGAGTTAAACAGCAGTGCAGCCCATTTATTAGAAAGATGCGCTCAAATAAAAGGGTATATGAAAAAAGTGAATGAGGAAATGATGACAATTAGTTCAACCACTGAAGGGCTCAATGCTTCTGTAGATGAAGTGGATACTTCTGTAGCTATTTTAACCCAAGAAACAGATAAGAGTAAGAAACTATCTAATGAGATTAGTCAACGGGCAATGAACATAGAAAAGACGAGTAAAAAGACATACGAGTATGCAGTAGGCTTATCTAAACAATATAAAGAGAATTTAGATAAGAGTCTTGAGAATACAAAAACGGTAGAACATATAGGTATGATTGCAGAAATTATTTCAAGTATTGCAGAAGAAATCAATCTGCTTTCTCTTAATGCATCTATTGAGGCGGCAAGAGCAGGAGAGCAAGGGAAAGGTTTTGCGGTAGTTGCTCATGAGATAGGCAGATTAGCCAAGCAAACAGGGCATGCGGTAGGACAAATTCAAGCCACGATAGATGAAGTAAGTGGTGCATTTAGCAAGTTAATTGGTGAATCTACAATATTATTAAAGTTTATACAAGGTACAGTCATGCCAGACTACGATAGCTTTGTGAATGTCGCTAAACAGTATGGTGCAGATGCAATAGCTGTAGAAGAAATATCCCAAGTCACTGCAGAGATGGCAAGGAATATGGAGAGAATTATTGCTCAAGTAGGTCTAGCCATACAAAGTGTGGTAGAAGCTGTACAAAATACAGCAGCTAGCAGTAATAGAGTAACAGAGGAAACAGATAGTATGCTAAGTAGTGCCCAAGGCATGAGTGAATTAGCAATAGAGCAAGAAAAAGTTGCTACAAGGTTACAGGCAGTAGTGGGAGATTATAAATTAAATTAAAGTTTATAGGGATAAAGAGAGGGGGGTGGGGAGGGCCGCAGAGGGAAAAAGTAACTCTTCCAGACTGCTTATCTCCACTACGCTGAAAAGCGCGCCGTTACGAAGGCAGCTTCCAGAGTTACTTTTTTCCTCTGCTAGGCTCCTTTCTTTCCCCATTCTTTATCCTAATGGGTGGGAAGTGAAAAAACATAAGATCTAAAAGATTAATTTATTAAAGATTATTGATAAGAACCTATTCATTTAAGAAGCATATTCAATATTAATCATTCCTTTTGCATTTAGATTTTTCCTCTTAATTCCCTAACGAATAAAGAATGGGGGGTGAAGAAACCTAGCTGAGCATATTTAAAGTAATGGTAAAGCTATAAATGGATGGTGCAAGGACAACAGAATAACCCAAGTATAAATATAAGACTATTAAGGTAGAAAATGAAAAACCTTAGTAGTCTTATTTGCTTTAAAACCTATTATAACAAAAGTTGACATTAATATGTGGATATGCTTCAATAATATAAGTATGAATAATCTAAATATTTAAATATTATAGATTGAAAGAAGCTAAGTTTTAAGACCAGCTAGTAATAGTCAAGTGAAAAGTAAGTAAAAAATTTATTTTTTTATTAGATGCGTATCAACTAAAAATGGGTAACTTTAATACACGCAAATCACTTTGGTTTTCGTTTTATAATGGTTTATTAGATTTATATTTGCATAATTATGCGACTTTTTGCGTGGGCTGTTGATACTGGTTACAGTGCTCTTCAGGTGAGCGAAGTTCAAATGCTTTTTCATCACGAAGTATAGCAAAAATAATATTGCAGACTTTATGCATGATTGCACCTAATGCAACCATTTTAGGCTTTGCATTAGATTTTTTCTCATAGTAATCATAAAGGTATGGATTGATGGCATTACCATTTCTAGTTTTACGAATAGACGCTAAAGCAACAACGAAGAGTGCCCTACGAGCAAATCTTGAACCTCGCTTAGACATATGCATCTGTGTAGCAGTGAATTTTCCAGATTGATTAACTTCAGGATCTAATCCAAAGTAAGCAAATAATTGCTTAGGATGCTTAAATGCTGTAAAATCACCAATCTCACACATAATAGTGACAGCAGAAAGAAATCCAACACCAGGAATTGTAGTAAGTAGATTGATCTGTTCAATGAATTTTTCATTAGCATTAGAAGCAACGAGTTGCTTAATACGTTGAAGGATTGCATTGATAGAACTATCTAGCTTTTCAATAATATCTAAGGTTAAGGAGATGTTGAAGTAAATACTGTCAATCTGGCAGCCGAAAGATAAAGCTGCTTGAGCTGCATGATAAAGTTTTTCATAGTATTGTGAAGCTTTTGCTGTTCCTTTACGAGAAGCTTTTGAGATGCGATCAATCATAGTTGTTTTATGACCATGAAGTATCTTATCTGGAGTAGGATACTGACGAAGGATCATCATGGAAGTTTTACCTGTAACATCACAAAAGATATCGAGATATTGAGGAAAAACAGTATGTAAGTCAGCCTTCAACTTATTGATATGTGCAGAACGTTCATCAGTCAGATCAAAATACTTGCGAGTAAGACTGCGGATCTCAAGAACAAGTTTAGAAGGAAACTGAGAGGTAGGAATATCGTGAGATAGACCTAGTTTAGCAATACTAAGTGAATCAAATTTATCATTTTTTACTTTTCTAATACTTGCATTATTCACAGAATGTGTGATAATAGGATTGATTATGGAAACGGATAAACCACAATCAACAAAGTAGCAGAAGAGTGGGAAATGATAGAACCCAGTGGATTCTAGAAAGGTATGACTTTCTAAAGAATACAGCTCTTCTGCTTTTTTTATTGCAGAGATAGCCTTTTCTAAGGAATCTGGATTGTTATGAATGATCTTAAAAGGTTTTAGAACAACAGTACCATTGGGATCAACGATGGACATGAAACTAAAGTTAGAACCAACATCGATGCCAACAGATAAGAAATTATTATTAAACATAGTAAGCTCCTTCCGATAGGGTTCCATAAGAAACAATGAATACACTACCTGGCATGTGATACGGGTATAGC
>JAEZKI010000515.1 GCA_023415525.1 Bacillota bacterium
ATTATCTTCCATCAAATGACGGGTACCTACTTCTTTACCTTGGGCTACATCCTCTTTAGCCTTTTCCATTTCTGCTTGCTTATCTAAAGCTTCTACAGCGGAGTGCATATTTTGGAGTTTCACAATATTTTGCTTACTTACCTCCATACCATGTTCCATGAGCATACTAGCACTCCATCTATTACTCTCTACATTACGAAGACCATTCATCTTAAGAACGGTAGAAATCTCTGCTCGAGAAGGTGTCTCATTCACCTTTTTAAAATTTCCCTTATAGTTTGCCTCATAAAGACTGTTTAAGGAAATATTTTGACCCGATTGGAGGGCATAGAGATACATATTGGACCCAGCTGTCTTAACGGTGTCCACCTTTTCACCTATCTTTTGAGCCGCCTGCTCTTGTTTCTTCTTATCTTCCTCAGTTTCTTCTTTTTCCTCTTCCTTAGCCTTCATACCATTGGCATTCTCAGCCATATAGAGAAGATTCAAATCATAACCATTTTGCTGTAGTTTATAAATATCCTCATTACTGATTTCAAACTTACTTTTAAGGCCTTCTACAAGCTTTTGGTCTACACCTTCAATACTCTTTTCTGAATACCCAAAATCCTTAAGGGTACTTAATAGGTTTTGCATATATGTTTTATCTACTACAGTAGGTTTTGTAGAGATTATTTCATTATTATTTTTTACAGTCTGATAGGTTTCACAGCTTCCTGGTTTTATTCCTTCAATCATCTCTTCACCTCATCTCATTTTCCTGTTATATATGTCGGCTCTTTCCACTCCATTCTTTATGGGACAAAAAAGAAGACCTATTTAGATTTTTCTTCTAAACAGGCCTTCTTCTCTTAATTAAGTTTTAAGCTGCTCACTACATCCAGATCAATCTCTTGACTCGTTGTTCCCTGATAATCTGGAATAATGCCTAATCGCCAGAGGGAAATCGAATTTATGCCTAATAATTTTGCTAGGTCTATTTTGGCTTGTATACTTTCACTATTTTCATACCAAATGACATTTTTAGTTGTGCCATCCCAATAAGTAGCATAAGGATTATGATAGATTTCTGAATAAAAGCTTTCCGTCCCTTCCTTCTGTAACCTATTAAAAATCTTATCATAGGTAGGATTATAGGGTCTTTGATTTAGGATCACATTATCCTGTACTTGCCACTGACTACTTCCAAATGAAAACTGAAGCATGATTTTACTGGTATCCGTTATACCCGTTTCGGGATGAGTGATTTCTTTAAGTGTTTCATAAACACTGCTTAATGGGGTAATAGGTGTAATGGTAAAACCAGAAAGCATTTCCTCCTTGGTCAAGCTTTTAGCCTCATAATCATGAGCCATTAAAATCACATGGTCGGCTAAACTTCCTATCGTTTTATAATCATAGCCCTTATAATATAGATTAGGAGGAACAGCAACATTTAGCTTTTTTTGTTGTGCTACAAGAGCTGCTTTCAACTCTCCTAAAAAAGTATTAAAGCCTAATTTTAAATCACTGCTTCTAAAATTTTCAAAATCTATAGTTACACCATCAAAATCTTTAGCTTGCTGCACTATGTTTTCAATAACAGCTTGACGCGCAGTGCTCTCTTCAAAGAGACTCTTCGCCAGGTTTTTCCCTGCCAAAGGTCCTTGGGTGAGTGCTTTATCTTCTAAATAGAACATGATATAAGTCTCTACTCCATTTGCCTTGCTAAAGTTAAGGGGCTCCTCAAAACCTGTAGGTTTATTAAAACCACTGGGGTTGTTTTTAGTAGCTACTACAATGCCTTGTTTCTCATCATAGCGCACTTCTGCCCATCCAAAGCTAACTTGTGTACAATTTTTAATGAGTTCCATTTGACTATTGGATTGAATAGCATAATGACTATGTATCCCTTGTATAGGGGGTTGGAGTTTTTGTTCCATAGCTTTTAAAACACTTATCACTTCTTGTTTCGTCATCACTTGGTCTGGTCTAAAGGTCTGATCCTCATACCCTTTCATGAGACCTAATTCCTTCACTAGCTGAATAGTTCCCTTATTGGTTTTTACATCTATAAAGCTACTAGGCCTCAGCTCTAACTTTTTTGCCAGATCTTCATAGCGTAGAGCATCTACTAGCATTTGCGTAAAAGTACCTCTTGTAAGCCCCTCCTTTTGTAAACTTAAGAGCTTTTCATTGGTAATAGGTCTTCCTAAAGTCGCTTCTAACAAGACTTTTGCTTCTTCAGCATTCATTGTGGCTTCTTGATTTTCTTTACTAATAAAACTTTCAATAACCTTTGTATCTATCGTAATGGCTTGTGCATTACTGCCTAATAAAGCTAGACCTAATACAAGGGCTATACCCCTCATTTTCCTTTTCATCTATTTCCCCTCTTTGTCTAAAAAATATTATAAATCACCTTCATTATAATACGATCTTTTATACCCTACAAATAAATTTTATTCATGTTTTTGTAGGGGTGGTTCTATAAGCTTTAAATGCTCCAAACCATGATAGTGAAACTCTTCCTCGTACTTCTCCTCTAACTTTTCTTGCATAGCTCTTAATTTTTCCTTGCTCATATCAGGTTCCACATCTCCCACATAATTGAGGGCAACTCGCCTTGCCAAACGCATCACCAACTCCTCCCAGAAGACCTGTGTATCATATTCATCGAGATAATCGTTAATACCACCTTCTTCATAGTCATGAGTAGGCATCCATTCTTTAAACTCTTCATCATATTCTACAACATCTTCTATACCAAACTCTTCTGCCATGGCAAAAATAGTCTGCTCCATCTTTGTATATACTTCTACTTTTTCTTCTTGGCTTCTCAGACCATTAATGAGTACATTTCCTGCATAAACTAAGTCAAAAAGTTTTTGAAACTCTTCTTTTGTACATTCTATTTTCATCATTATCCTCCTATAATCTTCTTTTTGATTCTATTCTTGGTTTTATATTCTATCGTTTTTCATAAAAAGCTATAATAAGCTTTTTCCCTATGATAAGTCTAGCATATATTACTTCTTAATTTTTTTCTAGTCTCTAATTATTTTCTACTCTCTTGAAATTTTGTTTCTCAATTAATTAGAATAAGATTAATATTTCATGAGAGATTCCTTAAGTTTTTTCAAAAATACTATGCCTTTTTGATGCATTTGAGTATAATAAACCTAGAAAGGGGTGTTATACTATGAATTTAAGTATGACCTATGGTGAAATTAACTCATTAATTAATGAGAAAAACTATACACTTGCTGAAGATAAATTAAAACAAATAGGAACCCAGGATGCAGAATGGCATTTCCTATATAGCTTTATCTTGTTACAAAAGGCTTGGTTCGACTCTTCCAAGGCAGAACTAGAAAAAGCCCTTGCTTTAGCCCCCAATAATGCAAAATATCAAGAAACGCTAACTAAGCTTATGAGACGTCACTATGAGTACAGTGATGATTATTATAGAAGGCCTCGTCGTCATGGGGATGGTTGCTGTTGCTGTTGTTGTGATGATTGCTGTGGTAACTTTAGTTGCTGTGATCTCATTTGCCTAGATACCTGCTGTGAATGTATGGGTGGGGATCTTATTTCATGTATTTAACCTGACCTTAAAATAAATAGAAAGAGAGTGACGTGCTTGTTTGGTTACGTAACCCCCTATAAGGACGAACTAAAGATTGGGGAATTTACCCACTTCAAAAGCTATTATTGTGGGCTCTGCTTCCATATAAAAAAAGAATTTGGTAATCTTCCCCGTATGCTTCTTAATTATGATATGACTTTTCTTGGACTTCTTTTAGACAGTTTAGAAAAAGAAGAACCTATTGTTAAACTTCAAAAGTGTTTTACTAATCCTGTTAAAAAGAAGGAAGTAATTCATAGGAATACCGCTCTTGCTTATGCAGCAGAGATGAATGTCTCACTGGTTTACTATAAGCTTTTAGATGATATAGCTGATGATAAAAATCTAAAAAGCAAAGCTATGGCCCTTACACTCAAACCTTATCAAAAAAAGTTTTCCCCCACTACAAAGGTTATCAATCAATGTATTGAAGAAAACCTCAATACTTTAAGTGAGTTAGAAAAAAGTGGCCAATTCACTTCTATTGATGAGATTTGTCATCCTTTTGCCCTTATTGTGGCTCACATTTTAGGTGATTATCCTGCTTTAAAGGTGGCAAATGAAAAGGAAGTTCGTGAAACACTATTTAACTTAGGCTATGCTTTAGGAAAGTGGATTTATCTTATTGATGCCTTAGATGACTTAGAAAAAGATATGGAAAAACACAAATTTAACCCCCTTCAGCATCTCTATAATAAAGAGCATCTTCCCTACGATAAATTTCTTCCTCTTATCAAAGAAAAAGTGGGATTTACTCTTTTAAATTGTGGTTATAACTGCAAAGTGGCCTTAAAGAATCTTCCACTTCAAAGAAATCATCCCATTTTGGAAAATATAATTATCCTAGGTATGATGAAGCAGTACGAAAAAGTTAGTACACATTGTCAGTGTAAAAATAGAAAAGGGGGCAAACAAAAGTTATGAAAGCTAAAGACTTAACATTAGGTGGCATTTGTGTGGCCTTAACACTTATTTTACTGTACTTCACACTTATTTTTAAAACCAATACCCTAACCCTTCTAACTTTAGCTTCTTTTGTTGTTCCTCTCGCTTTAATGCGTGGAAATCTCAGAACGGCCCTCCTCATTTATATAAGTTCTACCCTACTTGCCTTTTTACTTCTTCCTATAAATGTGAGCCTCTTATATGGTTTATTTTTCGGAATTTATGGGATTATTAAATATTTCATTGAGCGTTTTCATAACTTGGGAGTTGAAATAGTTCTTAAGCTTCTTTTCTTTAATCTAATAGGTGCTTTATTTATTCTCTTTTTTAAAGCCTTTGTTGATCCTCTTCTTTTAGAAAAACCTTTACTACTTATTGCTCGTTATCTCCCTCAACTCTCAATAACCCTAAAATGGACTATACTATTTATTAGTTTTCAAGGTATCTTTTTAGTATTTGATTATGCCCTTACTCTTCTCATTGATTATTATCAACAACATTTTTCTCGAATAAGATGACCTTATGGGTTATCTTATTTTTATATTCCTTTTTTTATATCCCCTTATTTTGTCCTTTCTTCCTTCACTATATATTTATCTAATACTATAGATAAGATTATTATATATTTCAAAACATTCACTTACACACTCCAAGGCTATATAATTTTATAAGGGATACTATTTATTCCTATTATTACTATTATTTCGCCAAAAGGAGTGCATTTTATTGGATACGCAAGCACAAAATACTTCTATCCCCTACAAGTCGCGATTGATTGCAGGTCTTCTTCAAATCTTTCTAGGTCTTTTTGCCGCAGGCCGTTTTTATCTTGGTGATAAAGATTATGCTTATACGCAAATTCAAAACACTGTAGTTACCTTTGGTATTGGTATTATCTGGCCTATAATTGATGGCTTTGCCTTAATTTTAGGTGCTTTTAAGGAAACAGACCTAGGTATTCCTTTAAAACTTTAATTTTAAAAAAAGAGACTATCTCAAATTATCTAGTTTATGAAGCCTTTATACTTTGCTTCATATAACTCTGGACTTTGAAATAGTCTCTTTTCTTATATTCTATGGCCCCTTGTCTTGACTTTGCAAGAAAGAAGTTTATTAAAAGGGGCATCTACTTGACGGGGGGGGGAGTCAAAATAGACACCCTTTTTAATTATTGAATGGCTATACGATGTTTAGGAGGTTGAGGATTCTCTTGCTTAGGTATGCTGATTTTGAGAACCCCTTCCTCTAATTTTGCTTCAATAGCTTCTTCATTAATATCTCTTAAATAAATACTTCGTTGCATAGAAGCCATTCGTCTTTCTCTGTGAATATAATTGTCTTTATCTTGGTTAATCTCTTCTTTGCGTTGTACAGAGATGATCAGTCTATCGTCTTTATAGTCTAACTGAATTTCCTCTTTTTTTACTCCTGGTAGCTCTGCTTCAATAAAGTAATCTTTATCTGTCTCCTTTATATCTACCTTAAAAGTATCATTTCTAAGCGTTCTTAGTGGGAAAAAGCTGTCATTAAAAAAGTCATCGATAACATTGTAAAAGTCTGTCATTTGATTAGTATTCCTTGTTGCCACATTGCGATTGAAAGGTGTTAATCCAAACATATCAATTCCTCCTTTAAATTAACTTTATTATTTTCTTGTTAGCACTCATCATTGATGAGTGCTAACAATTATTACACTTATAATATATGACTATCCACTTATTTTGTCAAGTATTTTTTTAATTTTTTAATATATTGCTCTTAGCCTATAAAAAAGGAGCCTTTCCACTCGCAGGCTCTAAATTCATGTCCTTTATAAACGTTAAAAATTCACTACGTTTGGACATGTCCCTGAGAACGATAAGGCTCATTTTCTTCAAAACTACTTCTATAATCTATTGTTCTATTCTTTTATACTATTTGCTTATTTTGATTGATTTTAATGAATTCTCGTAAATCCTTCTCCAAAAGTGGCTTGCTAAATACATAACCTTGCACCATATCACACTTTTTATTTTTAATGATTTGTAACTGTTCTTTGGTTTCAACACCTTCTGCCACTACTTCTATACCTAAAGAATGAGACATACTAATAATGCTATCTACAATATCTTCAAGGGACTGACTTTGAACGATTTCATCAACGAAAGATTTATCAATTTTAAGCACATCAAATGGAATACTTCTTAAATAGTTTAATGAGGAGTAACCTGTTCCAAAATCATCTAATGCAATGCGCATTCCTAGTTCTTTGATTTGTTTAAAGAGGTCCATATTCTTCTCTAGATTTTCTATTAAAACACTCTCTGTGATTTCTAATTTAATAAGATGTGGGGGTACTCTATGTTTACTTAGTATCTTCTTTACATTCTCCATAAAGTTAGGATGCTGAAGTTGTATGGAGGAAACATTAATGGTCATTCCTATGTCTTCATGTCCTAGTTGTCTTA
>JAEZKI010000049.1 GCA_023415525.1 Bacillota bacterium
GGTTATAGTGGAATGGGACAATATCATGGTTATCATAGTTTCCAAACCTTTTCTCATGAGAAATCCATACTTATAAGTTCGCCTTATGAACTTCCTCTACGTTACCCCCCTTATAAAAATAAGCTTCCTTTTATAAAGAAGCTTATTCGGTAAAAGAAGGGAGCTTTTTAAGCTGCTCTTCTTTATTATGGGCATCTATTTCGTGGGTATAGATAGAGAGTGTAATAGAAGGATTACTATGAGAAATCAAAGAGGAAATGGTGGAGATGTCCATATGTGCAGCAATGCAATAAGAAGCAAAGGTATGACGAAATAAATGGGCATGAATATGACGGCCTAGTATCTCCGAGAGTTTATTCATAAGATCATGAAGCGTACGAGTGGTAATGGAAGTATGGGGTTGTACTCGACTAGGAAATAAATAATCACCCTCAATAAATTGGAGTAAATCTTTGGCTTGAATGACTTGTAGTTGGTCATTATAAGTCATAAATATCTCCTTTAAAGCTTTATGTATAGGAATCTGATTATACTTGTGACCTTTTGTGAGGAGAGTGATGTGGCCTGTTTCCAATTGAATGTCTTGTTTCTTGAGTTGAACGATTTCATTAGCTCGTGCACCGGTGTAAAGAAGCAAGCCTATAATTAATCGGTTACGAATAGCATAGTAATAATTAGTCTGCTCATAACTACTTTCAAGGGTTTGAGCCTTTTTTTTGATTTCTTGCTCTAAATAGTTCCAAAGCTTTTCTATATCTTCTTTACTTAAAATCTCTTTTGGTGCTTGATTTTTCTTAGCCTTAATAGGATCAATATATTCATAGAGTCTTTCTTTACACAAACGCTTTTTATAACAAAATTCTAAAAAGCGATGAAGAACCACTCGTTTTCTTTTTAAAGAACTGGGTTTTAACTGATTAATACACATAAAATAAGTTTGAAAGTCTCTAAACTCTAGCTGGTCTAGTGTCTTTTGGGTTTCTAACTTGTTGTACCATTGTTCTAGGTCCTGAGTATACGCCCTAATGGAATGCGGCGAAAGTTGTTGGGTTTCTAGGGAAGTGATAAAGTATTGAATGGCTTCATGAATAGGCATGTTCTTCTCCTTTTTTCTTCTCTTTCTAAAAAACAATAGCTTCTAGTGTAAATTTATCATCTATCATAAATAAATAAAAGAACTGGCTAAAAATTTTCTTTCATAGGGTCTTATTTTCTAGAAAACAGACTTTAGAAGAAATAATAAACCAGTCCTTTATGCTTAATTACTTGCCTTTAAATCCTTTTTATAAATCATAAAATACATTGTACCAATGAAAAGACCACCTAAAATATTCCCAATGGTTACAGGTAAGACATTATTTACGAAAAAGCTACCCCAAGTTAAATTTTCTACTTGAACCGCTGTTAAATGAGCTGCTTCTATAAATGCCTCATTTCCTTTGGAAAAAAGGGCAAGAGGAACATAATACATATTAGCTACAACGTGTTCTGCCCCACTAATAGCAAAAGCAAAGATTGAGAAAAAACCTGCAAGGATTTTACCTGTTACATCTTTGGCACCATAAATCATCCAAATACCTGCACATACAAAAATATTACATAAAATAGCAAGACAAAGGGCCTGTGTAAAAGGTAAGTTCGTTTTACTTACAGCTGTTTTTAGAACATAAGCTCCAAAACGATTATCGCTCATTGACAGTAAGCCACTATTGGCTACTAAAAAGGCAATAGCTACAGCTCCTATAAAGTTTCCTAATAAAACGATGGCTAGATTCTTTGCAAATCCCATAAGTGTGGTACGTTTATGCAGGCAAGAAACAGCGATTAAACAGTTCCCTGTAAAAAGGTCTGCCCCATTAATAACAACAAACATTAATCCAATAGGAAAAACTGCTCCTGTTACTAATTTAGCAACGCCCTTATTGGTAATATCATGGGCAGCGACAGATGAGGCAAAGCCACCTAATGCGATGTAAATTCCCGCCATAATAGCCATTAAAAAGACTATTTTAAAAGAACGGTTAACCTTGTTTATGCCACCTTCAATTGTATACTCTGTAATTTCTAGTGGGCTCAAATAATTCTTGTTCATTGTATACACTCCTTTTCCAATTTACGAGTATACCACCTAAGCCCACAAAATTCAACATTTTTTATCATTTGAGACTTTTACTCTTGACGTGCTCCATATAAGGCTTCTAACTTGGTACTGAAATCTTGTTGTAATTTAAGATTTTCCTCTTTTAAAAGTTGAATCTTTTCTTGGCTACTAAGTTTGAGCTCAAGAAGGCTATTTTTAAGCTCTAAGGCGTGAGCACTGCGAAGCTGTCTAAGCTCATCCTCACATTTAGCTACTGTATACTTCTTTTCTTCTTCTACTTTTTCTAATTCTCTTTTTAGAAACCATATTTCAGAGGCCAACTCATCATTACGTGTTTTGAGTTTTGTGTTTTCTTCATTACGTTCATCTATTTCGAGTTCTAGGCGCTGTAAGCTTTCTATCTTTTCTTTATATCTTTCAATTTCTTCCTCAAATTTACTTTGAAGAAGTTGAACATTGGTAAGTTGTTGTTTAACCTCTTGTAAAGCCTTCTCCTTTTGTTTAGAAGTCTCTTCTAGAGTTTTATAAGCTTCTTCTTTTAAGTGTAGTTCCTCTTCTTTTTTTAGAAGTTGCTGATGTTCCTCTTCTAGTTTTTTCTCTAATTCCTCTTGTCCTTTTTTGAGCTGCTCTGCTTCTTC
>JAEZKI010000151.1 GCA_023415525.1 Bacillota bacterium
TATTTATGCAGAGCCACTTGAAAAACTTTATTTACAAGGTTCTGTAGCAGGGATCTCTAATATTATTACAGTAGGTGTATTAGGAACACTTTTACTCTATGCTTATTCTAAAACAAGAACTAAAAAGGGAAGCTTAGATAAAGAATAAGGATAAGTTTTAAACTTTTTTACATTTCTCAGAGCCTAAGGGAACTTAGGGTTCCCTTGGGGAAGAAATGTGGATATTAGTCCACTTTCTCCATAGGTAAGTGGCGTGGGACTGAAATAGTTTGCTTAGAGCTTATAAAGCAGCAGTTAAAGAAAAAAATATAAAATATTGATCATAAAATATAAAAACTAGAACAGTTTGAGAAATAGGACAGGTAAACAGGAAGTATACGAAGCGGCTAAATGTAGGAGATAGGGTAATAGATAATCGTGCAGGGGCTGAAACAAGATGTGAAGAAAGGATAGCAAGATAAAAATGGAAACCAAGAAACCGGTTATTGAATTTAAGGATTTTTGCTTTCAGTATAATGCGCAGGCAAAACCTACATTAAAAAATATTAACTTAGTGATTTATGAAGGTGAAAAAGTACTGATTATAGGACCTTCAGGCTCAGGGAAGAGCACACTTTCTAACTGCATAAATGGATTAGTCCCCTTCTATTATGAAGGAGAAATAACAGGGCAATTGCTTGTAAATGGCAAGGAAACAAAAAAATCAAGTATCTTTCAGCTATCCAATGAAGTGGGGACCGTTCTGCAGGATCCAGATGGGCAGTTTATTGGTTTAACAGTAGCAGAAGATATTGCTTTTAAACTAGAGAATGCTTGTGTACCACAAGAAGAAATGAAAGAAAAGGTAGAGCAGACAGCAAGACTTGTAGAGATAGGGAATCAATTAGAGAGTTCCCCTCAGAACCTTTCAGGTGGACAGAAGCAACGTGTAACACTGGCAGGCGTTATAGTAGGAGATGTGGACATTCTTCTTTTTGATGAACCTTTAGCAAGCTTGGATCCAGCTACAGGCAAGACTGCAATTGAACTCATTGATGAGATTCAAAAAAAGACAGGTAAAACCATTGTGATTATAGAGCATCGCCTAGAAGATGTATTACATCGTGAAGTAGACCGTATTATTGTTATGGATGAAGGGTCAATTATTGCAGATACCACAACAGAAGAGCTATTAGGGAAATCTCTTTTAGCAGATACAGGGATTCGTGAACCTCTTTATATAACCGCTTTAAAATATGCAGGTTGTGAGGTAACGCCTCATATAAAGCCCCAACAAATTCATACTTTACAAGTGGAAGAGTGTAAAGACAAGCTTTTAGAATGGTATGAAGCTTGTACGAGAGAATTACCACAAGAAAAAGGTGAAGTTGTCCTTGAATTTGAAAAAGTAAGCTTTGGTTATACACCTGAAAGAGAGACCCTAAAGGATATTAGTTTTAAAGTTTACAAAGGTGAAATGTTAAGCATTGTAGGTAAAAATGGAGCAGGTAAGTCCACTCTGTCTAAGCTGGTGTGTGGTTTTTATAAGCCTACTAAAGGTAAAATTTTATTTACAGGCAAGGATATGATAGAGGATACTATTAAGGAACGAGCCACCAGGATAGGTATGGTTATGCAAAATCCAAACCAAATGATTTCTCAAAGCATGATCTTTGATGAGGTAGCTTTAGGCTTAAGAGTAAGAGGTTTTAGCGAAGAAGAAGTAGAGACTCGCGTCAATGAAACCCTTAAAATATGTGGTTTATATCCCTTCCGTAACTGGCCGATTTCTGCCTTAAGCTTTGGACAGAAAAAAAGAGTAACTATTGCAGCTATATTAGTTCTTCGTCCAGAAGTAATCATTCTAGATGAGCCTACAGCAGGACAAGACTTTAAACATTACACAGAAATTATGGAATTCCTGAAAGAGCTTAATAAGCAAGGAATGACCATTATTATGATTACCCATGATATGCATCTTATGCTAGAGTATACTGACAGGGCTATTGTTGTCTCAGAAGGAGAAATGGTAGCAGATAATTTAACGACTTATGTTTTAACAAATAAAGAGATCATTACAAAAGCTTATTTAAAAGAAACTTCCCTCTATGAGTTAGCCCTTAAAGCAGAGGTTCAGGAACCAAGGGCTTTTGTAAAATGCTTTATAGATTATGATAGGAGGATGAGAAGCAAGTGAGTCAAACGATGTTAGGGTATATTAAAGAAGATTCCCCTATTCACCATTTAACAGGGGCAACAAAGCTTATTTGCCTCCTTTTATTTTCTCTTGCCTCTATGTTGACTTATGATACCAGAGTGCTAGGGTTAGTATTAGTTTTTAGTTTAACCATGTTTAAGGTTTCAAAGATTAAATTCAAAGATGTGGCCTTTGTGGTTTACTTTATATTAACTTTTTTACTGCTTAATAATATAGCCATTTTTATTTTTTCGCCTTATGAGGGTGTTAAGATTTATGGAACGCAAACGGACCTCTTAAAGCTTATAGGGTCTTATACTTTAACGGTAGAACAACTTTTTTATCAGTTTAATATTACATTAAAATATTTATCCATTATTCCCATGGCACTCCTCTTTATGGTGGCAACTAACCCCAGTGAATTTGCGGCTTCTCTTAATCGCATTGGTGTAAGTTATAAGGGGGCTTATGCAGTGGCTATTGCCCTTCGTTATATTCCAGATGTTCAAAGGGATTTTCATGATATCTCCTTTGCACAACAAGCTAGAGGAATAGATCTATCTAAAAAAGAAAAGCTAGGAAAACGTATCAAAAATGTAACGGCTATACTCCTGCCCCTTATTTTCTCTAGCTTAGACCGTATTGAGACCATTAGTTGTGCCATGGAATTAAGGGCTTTTGGCAATGGTAAAAAGCGGACATGGTACAGCGCACGTCCTTTTAAAAGAGGGGATTATATAGCTATGAGTATAGCAGTTATTTTCCTTATTCTTTCATTTGTTATGACTATAAAAAATGGAAGTCGTTTCTACAATCCCTTTTTATAGGCTCGTCTTATAGAGATGGAAATATTATAACGGTTGCTTTTAATACATGAACTCTTTATAATGAGATAGGACCATAAAAGGTTGTTTCAAAAGGGATAAATCCCCTTTGAAATAGCCTTTTATTTTATGATTGACCAGTAAAAATAAATTGGATAAGACTTTGTAAAAGAGTCAATAGACGAGAACCACTATAGATTATTTAGAAGACTAAAACATCATAAGGAGAAATAAAGAGATGCGTTTAAGAAGAGATAGCAGGGCACCTGAATATTTAGCACAAGATGAACGGGTTATTCTAGAACCCAAGAATTTTAAAGGAAAATGGAAGGAACACTTTGGCAATAACAATCCCATACATGTAGAGTTTGGTTGTGGAAAAGGGGGATTCATTACAGCCCTTGCCCTTCGCCACCCAGAGATTAACTATATTGCAGTAGAACGAGCAGAAACAGTAGTTTATAAGGCATGTAAAAAGGCTAATCGCTCAGAAGAGATTCCGCAAAATGTCCGTTTCCTCTTTTTTGATGTGAGAGAGTGTATGGAAATTTTTGAAGCAGGTGAGGTAGAACGCATCTATCTTAATTTCTCTGATCCATGGCCCAAAAAACGTCATGCCAATAGACGTCTGACAGACCGAAACTTTTTAGAAAAGTATGAAGTTGTCTTAAGTGAAGAAGGAGAAATTCATTTTAAAACAGATAATAAGGGACTATTTGCCTACTCTATTGAAGAATTTTCAGCAGCCCATTGGGTGATGAAAAATGTAACCTTAGACCTTCATCAGAGCAACATGGAAGATAACATTATGACAGAATATGAAAAGAAGTTTTCTGAAATGGGCTTTACCATTAATCGTTTAGAAGCCCTTAAACCTAAGAAATAAGTGATATCACTTTTTTAGACAAAATAGTAAAAAGAATGTAAATAAGTGAGCTCCTTTCATATAGTATAGTAAGATGCTATGAAAGGAGCTTGTTTATGAGCTTTCAAGATGTTGTAAAGCAATTTGTTTCCGATATGGCCTATGAAGTAGCACAGCAAAAAAACAAGAAAAAATCTAAGAATTCAGGTAACTTCTTGGGTGAATTTAATCATACCTTAGATGAGATGGAAACTTATTTACAAGAAAAGACAAAGTTTTTTGGTAGCTCTTCAAAAAGATAGCTTTGTATAGAAATAGATGAATATGATATACTACTTGTATACGTAAAAGCGCTTGCATTTATAGGATTTATGGACTAAACTAACAGTAGGCTTCCATATAATATCTACTTGCTAGGAAGTAAATGCAGTAAGTTTTAAGGAGGAGAAGAAAATGGCTTTTAAATTTACAGATAGTAACTTTGAGGAAGAAGCAATTAAAGCATCTGTACCTGTTGTAGTAGATTTTTATGCAGACTGGTGTGGACCTTGTAAAATGATTGCACCTGTTATCGAAGAGCTTGCAAAGGATTATGAAGGCAAGGTAAAAATAGGTAAGGTGAATACAGATGAAAATAGAGGAGTAGCTACAAAATACAATGTAATGAGTATACCAACCATTATCTTTTTAAAGAATGGGCAAGTGGTAGATACTGTAGTAGGGGCTGTTCCAAAGACTGTTTTAGAACAAAAAATCAACGCTATGCTATAAAAGATGCATAATAAAAGCCTCACATAAAGCTCTTAGAGCTTTATGTGAGGCTTTTAATGTGTAAAGAAAGCATCTAAAGCTTACTTTTTTTTAGGCGTTGGTTGAGTTGGGGGAGGAGTAGGGGGCATTTGGCTAGGTGGAACAGGGACAGTAATATGCTTAATATGCAGTACTTTATCCATATAGCGATTGATATTAAGAAGTACAATAGCGATAATGGGCGAAGCAAAGAACATTCCTAAAACACCCCATAATGCCCCACCAACTAATATGCCAGAAATGATCCAAAAAGGACTAAGGCCAATAG
>JAEZKI010000194.1 GCA_023415525.1 Bacillota bacterium
CCCAAATTACTTCTTCTAAAGCATCTAATGTCAGACGATACCGTTCTTCACTTGTTCTTAATGCTTCTTGACTTTGAGCAAGCGTATGAATCATTCTATTATAACTTTGAGCAAGCTGACCAAATTCATCTCTTGTTTCAGACTTACAATAAGATTGTAAATTGCCATTTTCTACTTCGTTCATTGTATGAATAAGTCTATCTATAGGCTTACAAATACTCGTGGTAAGAGAAATACTCGTAATGATAATCATAGCAATTAAAATAATAACCGTAGCGAGTACAATAAAAAATTGAGTATAAGCTTTAAAAGTAATTTCTTCTTTATTTTGAGCAATACATAATATCCAGTTTAATTCAGGAATCACCTTAAAGCCTACATATTTCTCGTCACCTCTATAAGTATATGTAGTGATTGTTGACTCGATCTCGTCGTTTTCTTTTATGTTCTGTACAACCTCCTTTATAGCATCATTCTCAACTTGTCGCCCTTGTTTCTCCTGTAGGGGATGGGCAATAAGGAAACCATCTCCATCCACTAAATAACCATATCCTGTTTCTCCAATAGTAATCTTTTGTACAAAATCTGCAAAAATTTGATTGCTAATACTGGTACAAACAACACCTAATATTTTACCATCATCACTTTTTACGGGTGTGGCAACTACAATAATCTTTGTATCATCTACTTTCGAAATCATGATATCTGAAAAAGTTATCTTACCTTGTAAAGCTTGTTTATAGTATTGCCTTTCACCTATATTAATGCCTACAACTTCTTTATCCGTACTTATAATAATCTTTCCGTGTCTATCTACAAGAAAACTCTTATGTAGTCCGTTAGAAATCTTAAGTGAATGATTTATTTCTTGGCCCGCTTCTAAATAGCTAACAGCTTTATAATCTTTACCTTCTTCTCTTTTTATTTGCTCTTGTGCAGCTGCTACAATCTTAGGATTTGTCGCTAATAATTGTAATTCATACTTTTTCTCATCTAATAATGAACTAAAACCCTTAGCTTCAGCTTGAACTAACTGACTAATAGACTGTTTACTATTTTCTATTAATACTGCCGATGAATAGTAGTAAATAGCACCCGCTAATAAAAATAGTGGTACACAAATAAGTGTAAATAAAAGAAAGGGGATTTTCTTCTTTATTTGCATATTTCTCCTCCTCCATCATCCGATAATCCTTATTATATCATAATTTAAAACCTAACTAAAATAACATTTCAGAAACATTCTAAATATTATTTTTGTAAAAAAAGGAAGCAGGCATAGCCTTTTACTCCATACCTGCTTCTTTTCTACATCTCTCTTCTTCCCTCAAGGGCTCTAGATAGAGTGATTTCATCTACATACTCTAAGTCTCCTCCTACTGGAACACCATGAGCAATGCGAGTGGTCTTTATACCTAAAGGTTTTAAAAGCTTACTAATATACATAGCTGTTGCTTCCCCTTCAATATTAGGGTTTGTTGCAATAATAACCTCGTCCACTTCTTCTTGCCCTATACGTTCAAGAAGTTCTTTGATTTTAATGTCACTAGGTCCTACCCCCATCATAGGCGATATGGCCCCATGTAAAATATGATAAAGACCTTTATATTCCCTCGTTTTTTCATAAGCTGCCATATCTCTAGGATCCTCTACTACCATAATTTGATGATTAGACCTTTTAGGATCTTTACAAATAGGACAGAGCTCATCATCTGTAATGGTACAGCATTTGGCACAATAAGTAATATTACGTTTAGCCTCTACAAGGGTAGAAGCTAATTTTTCTACCTTATCTAATGGCATACTAATAATATGAAAAGCTAAACGTTGTGCTGATTTCGAACCAATTCCTGGAAGACGTGATAACTCTTCAATGAGAGCAATCATTTTATCGCCATAGTATCCACTCACTAGAATAAACCTCCGGCTCCAAGCCCTCCTGTTACTTTACCCATTTCTTTTTGTGAAAGCTCATCTGCTTGACGAACAGCTTCATTAACAGCTGCCATAACAAGGTCTTCAAGACTTTCTACATCATCTGGATCTACTACTTCAGGGTTAATTTTAATGGATTTAATTTCTTTCTTACCTGTAATAGTCACTTCTACCATTCCACCGCCAGCAGTAGCTGTTAAAACTTTAGCTTCAAGGGCTGCTTGTGTTTCCTCCATTTGTTTTTGCATTTTTTGAGCTTGTTTCATAAGTTGTTGCATATTAGGCATTCCACCAAAATTTTTCATCTTTATTCCTCCTAATTTTTAATTTGTATGTTGAAATTAACTTTCGCTTCCACACTTTTTAAAATACTTGATATATCATTAATATCTGCTGATTGCTCTGGACTAGAGCCATATACATCCATGCACTTCGCTGCATAGTCATCTGCGCCGATGGTTCGAACCTGCACTTCCTTGCCTGCTACTTCATTAATTGTCTTTTTGAGAATATCAAGGTGGCTATTGACACCTACCTCCATCCCTTTCTTATACACAACATAGAATATATCTTCCTCAATAAAGCCCGCCTCACACGTTTCATAAATAGCCCATGTGCCCCGAGGGAGCTTCTCCTTAATCATTCGCCAATTTTTAATTAGTTCCCTAATATCAGCTGAGACAGCCTTTGGTAACCGTTGTGGTACAATCTCTTTTTGAGGCATAGTTGATACTGACTTCTGAGCTACTGGCTGAGCTATTACTTTAAGCCCTTCCTTCTCTAAATGTTGTATTTTTTCCTCTAGTATTTGTACCTTTGTAAGCATACTTTCTGGTGAAGTATCCATTTCCACTGTTGTGAGTTTTAACAGAGTAACCTCCAATAGTATGCGTGGTGAGATTACGTTTTTTAGTTCGTATTCTAATTGACTAAAATTGCTAATATAACGCATGAGTTCATTAATACTCGTTCTACCTGCTTGCTCTTTTAAGCGTTCAATATATTCACTACTATAGTCTAACACACCTTCCATACCGTTGGTAGTCTTTGCTACTAAAAGATTACGACTATGCTCTAGTAAATCACTTGCAAATTGTTTGATACTTCTCCCTTGACGATTCACCTCATCGCAAAGAGCTAAGGCTTTTGTTGCATCCTGTGCTATTATAGCATAAATCATATCAAATAATATACTATTATCTACGGCTCCTACTAAGTAAAGCACCTTATCTAAGGTAATGGTTTCTTCATAGTAAAAAGATATACTCTGTTCTAATAAACTAAGGGCATCACGCATACCACCATCAGCTAGGCGCGCAATATATTGAAGGGCATTGTCTTCTATTGAAACATTTTCTT
>JAEZKI010000195.1 GCA_023415525.1 Bacillota bacterium
ATCCAGAAATGGAGTAAGACCCCTTAGAGACTATGAGGTAGATAGGCTTAGGCTGTAAGCACAGTAATGTGTGTAGGTACTAAGTACTAACGGTTCGAGGGTTTGACCTAATAAATAACGGTTAAAATAAAAAACATCGTAGTATTTGTTTTTGAAAGTATAAGGGATGAAAAGGCCTTATATAAGAAGTAGAAGGACTACTTTTTATATAAGGCCTTTTTTGTTATGGCTCTATGTCAATAGTTGGGGTTTCCTAAATATGAATAGGTAAATTATGGTAGCTAGGGAGTGGTGTCCTAGCTACTTTTTTGGTGATTCATATGGAGAATGCGATTCCTAAATCTGCTGAAGTTTCAATAGCCATAAGCATTTCGTTTTAAGACTTTAATTGTACTACTCGTACCTTCAGTAAAACCATTTGTGTAGAGTGTAGTAAATTTATTATCATTAGGATTGTGGGAAATGTGCCTTTTCTATGTAGAATATTTTTAAGATTAACATTTATTGTAAAGCCTTTCTTAGGAAATTCTAAGAAAAAGAGAATACAATAAAAGGACTTTAATATATAATCAACATTTTTTTAAGGCTGATTTATTTAAAAATAGGAGTAAGGAGAAAAAAGGATGAGAGAAAATAAATTATTTCCATGGTGGGGAGGCTATTTCTTAAGCTGCTCCCTAAGAAAAGTATATCAAAATCCCTATCGAATTTTAGCAGAGTATATAAAACCAAGTATGCAAGTAGCAGACATTGGATCAGGGATGGGGTATTTTAGTATACCTATGGCTCATATGGTAGGAGATAAGGGAAAAGTAGTAGCTGTAGACTTACAGCAGAAAATGCTTCAAGGGTTAGAAAGAAAAGCTAAAAAGGTAGGGAATATATCACAATTAGAAACACAAATATGTAGCAAAAATAGTTTGAGACTAGAAAAATGGAATCAAAGATTTGAGTTTGCATTAGCTTTTGCTATTGCTCATGAAGTACCAGATAGAGAGCGGTTCTTTGCTGAAATAGCAGATTCTATGAAAAAGGGAGCCAAACTGTTAGTAGCAGAACCTATTGGACATGTATCAGAGGAATGTTTTGAAGAAAGTGTAAGGATAGCAAAAGCGAGAGGACTTAAAGTAATAGGTAAACCTACTATTAAATTAAGTCGCTCAGTTTTACTAGAAAAATAATCAAAAGAATAAGGATAAGCAATTATAAAAGTATAGGAATATAAGAAAGAGAAAGCATGTTAGTTAAGGGGTAATGTTATGAGAAAACGTGTTCCTTTGCCTAACATGCTTTCTACTGTAATATGTCCGCTATGTTCTTGGACAATCCACTTGGCAATAGATAGGCCTAAGCCAGCACCACCTTTGTGACGACTTCTTGTTTTATCAACACGATAAAAGCGATCAAAGAGATGAGAAACTGCATCTGGAGCAATGCCTTCCCCATTATCAGCAACTAGAAGTTTAATTTTATGTTTTGTTTGTTTTAATGTGATTTCAATAGAGCCAGGGCGATTCATATATTTAATAGCATTATCTACTAAGATAATAATGAGCTCCTTGATTCGGTTAATGTCTCCTATAAAATGAACTCTAGGCTCAAGCTTTAACTCAAAGGCGATATGACTTTCTAGAGCCAAGGGTTCCATAGGTTCTAATGCCTCTTTTATAGCTTGATCGAAGAGAAAAGGTGTTTTTACTAGAAGTAACTGCCCAGAGTCAGCCCGAGAAAGAAGAAGTAAATCTTCTATTAAACTAGCCATACGTTTGCTTTCTTTTAAAATACTATGAAGCCATTTCTTTTGGCTTGCCACTGTTTCATCACTATTAGACAGGATAAGTTCCGTATTTGCTTGAATGGCTGCAATAGGTGTTCGAAGCTCATGAGAAGCATCAGCTGAAAAATCCAATTGCTTTTGCCAAGCATTACAAATAGGAACAAGGGCTTTTGAGGAGAGAAATAAGCTCCCTAAAAATACGAGAAAAACACTAAGAATAATGAGGCCAATTAATTTAAACCCATAACTGATAAGATCCAGTTTAGCAAGACGAAGATCACGAAATACTAGGACTGTACCTAATGGAGAGTTATAAGAAACCTTTACAAAGGGATAAATTTCACCTGTTTGAGAGGTAATCTGACCACTGTGACTAGGTGATGAGAGGGCCTGTTCTATGAGATTATTCAAAAGTTTAGTATCCATTTTAGTAGCTGAAGGTGATGTGTTGAGAAGTTGATTTTGATTATCCAATTGAAGGAGAATAAGAGACTTTCTTTTATGGGTGATATGTTGATGAGAATGAGGATTTATATCTTGTATAGTACCCTCTAAAGCCATTCCCCACATTTCATCAGTTACATCTGAGATATTAACATGTGGAGAACCCCAAAAGATCATTAATCCAATGAGAAGAATAAGGAAGCCTACAATAAGCATATTAAAGAAGATGAGCTTAAACTTGAGTTTACTAAACATGAAGTGCCTCCTTAAAGGTATAGCCAATGCCGCGTACCGTTTCAATTAAACAATCAGTAGGTAAACCGTGTAATTTTTTTCTAAGATAATAGATATAAAGTTCTACGCTATTAAGATCCGCATCACTATGATAGCCCCACACACGTTCTAAAATCTGCTCTTTAGTAAGGACTTGATGGGGATGGCGCATAAGAAGTTCGAGGAGTTGGCACTCTTTAAATGTAAGTTTAATACTATCAGCGTGACATTGGGCAAGGGAATGAATAGGATCTAAGATGAGCTGTCCCACTTGAAGTTTAGTACTTCCAATGAGGGCATTAGGGCGGCGACTTAAGGCTCGGATTCTGGCAAGTAGTTCATCAGTTGAAAAGGGCTTAATAAGATAATCATCAGCACCTGCATCCAGACCTTCTATTCTAGCAGTCACAGCATCTTTGGCAGTTAGAAAAATAATAGGGGTATTAAGTCCTTGATAACGTATATTTTTTAGAATATCAAGGCCTTCTTTGCCTGGAAGCATACGATCCAGTATAATGAGGTCATAAATA
>JAEZKI010000230.1 GCA_023415525.1 Bacillota bacterium
ATATTGGATTCAGGATTATGCACTACCATTGTGTCTGTTTCTTTCAGCAATTCCATTTCCTGTGAATTTACATAAATACAGTGAGCTGTAATGGTCTTAGGTCCTAAAATTCCTTGATCCATCAGACGGTTTACTATACGCTTACCGTATTTTTTAAGGGAATCATGCAAATCTTCAATGCCCTCAGCAACATGGATGTGATATCCCACATCCTTTGGTGTCATTTCCCTACATAAAGCAAAGGTTTCGTCAGAAATTGTAAATGCTGCATGCATACCCATCATTGCTTTTTGCATATCATCAGTTTGCTTAGCTGTATAATTGATAAAATCATGATTTTCTTTGACAGCTGCCTGCATCTTTTTCTCTCCGTCACGATCGGACACTTCATAACATAGGCAAGTACGAACCCCAAGCTCCTTTGCTGCATCAGATATCGTAAATAAACTATTTTCAATACTTCCAAAGCTTGCATGATGATCAAATACAGTTGTTACACCATTTTTGATACAATCTATATAAGTTGCTATTGCACTTTGCTTCGTCTGTTCGAGTGTAAGGTGCCTGTCAATATTCCACCACAGTCCATCTAGAATATCGAGGAAACCCTTAGGGTCATATCCGTTAATAGATAATCCTCTTGCCATAGCACTATAAATATGGTTATGCGTATTGATAAGTCCTGGCATAATAAGTCCACCTTTAGCATCTACAAATTCCGCATTCGCATGTTTACTTTTTAAATCTTCTAAATTACCCACTTTCAAAATACGTGTTCCTTCTACAAGAACTGCACCATTTTCAATAAACGGTAAATCCTTATTTCTTGTAATTACTTTACCATTTCCTATTAGCATCATTGTTTCTCCTTTTCTTGAGATAAAAATTAAACTTATATTTGATTTTTATAAAGCAGTATATAAAACAGAATAATAATTATATTTATTAAGATTAATTTTACACCAATTTGTTTGATTAATCAATCTAATAATTAATTTTTCAATTACCACTTTGTATACCTAAATTTATATGCCATTATTAATTATGCACTATTTTTTACGTTTTTTGCAATACTCTTTTATGCATTTTTACCTATTATTAATAAATAATCATTCGTTTTTTTAATTTTACCCTATCAATTTGACATTTTTAAAAAAGCAATTTATTTATATTTTTTTGATTTAATAGTTGATTTTTCGTTCAAATATGATACCATAATCTAAGTATGATAAACATATATATTTTGTTATATAGTTTAAAATGCAAGAATATTTTTAACAATAATGAAGCAAATTATGAGTTGATATTAAATTATTGATTAGTAATAGTTTCATTAGGTTGTAAATATTTGAAAATTTGAAATATACTTTATAATCACGGATAAGGAGGTATTTATGAAAGAAATAAAATGGGTACAAAATACTATGCCCAAAACTAACGATGCAAATCTAAAGGTAATGGATTTATCCGAGGTTAAAAAAGCAAGAGCCTTTCATCAAACCATTCCTGGATACGAAAGAACTCCATTAGCTCATCTATCAAATATGGCGAAGTATTTAGGACTTCATGATGTATTTGTAAAAGATGAATCTTATCGATTTGGTCTTAATGCTTTTAAAGTGTTAGGTGGTTCCTTTGCTATGGCTCGCTATATCGCGAGTGTAACCGGAAAAGATGTATCTGAACTTGACTTTACAACTTTAACATCTGATAAGCTCAGAGAAGAATTCGGTCAAGCTACTTTTTTCACTGCTACAGATGGCAATCATGGTCGCGGGGTAGCATGGGCTGCGAACAGGTTAAATCAAAAAGCTGTTGTCTATATGCCTAAGGGTTCTACCCAGACTCGTCTGGATAACATCAAAGCAGAAGGCGCTATCGCAACAATTGAAGAAGTAAATTATGATGAATGTGTTCGTATGGCCGCTGCGGCTGCCGCTAAAACTCCAAACGGTGTAGTAGTTCAGGATACTGCTTGGGAAGGCTACGAAGAAATACCTTCCTGGATTATGCAAGGTTATGGCACTATGGTTATGGAAGCAAGTGAACAATTAGATGAAGCTGGAGTTAATCGCCCTACTCATGTTTTTGTTCAGGCAGGTGTAGGCTCCTTGGCAGGTGCGGTACAAGGTTACTTTGCTAATAAATACCCAGAAAATCCACCTACTGTAATTGTTGTAGAAGCTGAAGCTGCTGCTTGTCTATATAAGGGTGCTGTTGCAGGAGATGGTGAGGAAAGAATTGTAGAGGGCGATATGGAAACTATTATGGCAGGCTTAGCTTGCGGAGAACCCAATACTATTTCTTGGGATATCTTAAAGAATCATGTTTCTGTTTTTGTTGCTGCACCAGACTGCGTCGCTGCTGAAGGCATGAGAATATTAGGTGCTCCCTTGAAAGGTGATGTGCAAGTTGTCTCCGGCGAATCAGGAGCAGCTCCATTTGGAGTATTATATTCTATAATGACAAGACCTGAGTTATCCGATTTAAAAAATGCTTTAAAATTAGATAACACCTCAAAAGTACTTTTATTTTCTACTGAAGGCGATACTGATCCTGACCGTTATAAAGAAATTGTATGGGGTGGAAAGCAATATTAAATTAGTATATCCACCAACGTATTGTTTTGAAACATTACTTGGTAATTCTTGTTTCAAAACATTACATAAAATGTCAAAGGAATAAATTTGAGAAGCTATGAACATCATAATATAAATAAATAAAATCTAAATATGGAGGTTTGAAATGGATTATAACAAAATTAAAGAAGCAGCTAATGCATATCTCCCAGCTATGACTAAATTTTTAAGAGATTTAGTAGCAATCCCTGGTGAAAGTTGCGGCGAAGAAGGTCATATCAAACGTATCGAAGCAGAAATGAAGGCTTTAGGTTTTAATAAGGTTGAAATTGATCCTATGGGTAATGTTTTAGGTTATATGGGAACCGGCAACACCTTAATTGGCTATGATGCTCACATTGATACTGTAGGAATCGGAAACAGAGCCAATTGGAGCTTTGATCCTTACGAAGGCTATGAAAACAACGAAGAAATTGGTGGACGTGGTACATCTGACCAGTTAGGTGGTATCGTATCAGCTGTGTACGGTGCTAAGATCATGAAAGATCTTGGTTTATTAAACGAGAAATATACTGTGTTAGTAACCGGAACAGTTCAAGAAGAAGATTGTGATGGACTTTGCTGGCAGTATATTATCAACGAAAACAAAGTAAGACCTGAGTTTGTTGTATCAACAGAGCCTACCGATGGTGGTATTTACCGTGGACAACGTGGTCGTATGGAAATACGTATTGATGTTCAAGGTGTTTCCTGTCATGGCTCCGCTCCTGAACGTGGTGATAACGCTATTTATAAAATGGCTGATATACTCCAAAATGTCCGTGATCTTAATGAAAACGACGCTGACAACAACGAGGTTAGAGGTTTAGTTAAGATGTTGGACGAAAAATACAACGACAAATGGAAGGAAGCTCGTTTCTTAGGTCGCGGTACAGTAGCCACTTCAGAGATATTCTTTACTTCTCCTAGCCGTTGTGCAGTAGCTGACTCTTGTTCTGTTTCTTTAGACCGTCGTATGACTGCTGGTGAAACTTGGGAAAGCTGCCTTGAAGAAATTCGTCAACTCCCTTTTGTAAAAAAATACAATGCAACTGTAAGTATGTATCAATACGATAGACCAAGCTACACTAATCTTGTATATCCTATTGAATGTTACTTCCCCACATGGGTAATACCGGAAGATCACAAAGTAACCAAAGCAATGGAAGAAGCTTATACTAATCTTTATGGCACAACACGCAGCGGCGCAAAAGATGCTGATGCTATGCGTAAGGCACGTCCACTT
>JAEZKI010000323.1 GCA_023415525.1 Bacillota bacterium
GGGTTCAATAGAAGAAACGGGTTATGAAAGCTTCTATAAAAACATGAATATTACTATAATGGGCAAAAGGACATTTGATGAAATTGAAAATATAGAGAATATCGGCAATCCTTACCCAACTACCCAAAATTATGTATTTACACATGCTGAAAGCTTGTCGCTCAAGGGATTTACTCCTATAAATTGTGACGTTGTAGAATTTGTGAAACAAATAGAAGAGGATAAAAATATTTGGATTGTTGGCGGAAACACAATATTAGCTCCTCTGTTAGATAATGACAGGGTTGATAATATGATAATACAGATTGCTCCTGTGTTATTGGGGGAGGGAATACCATTGTTTTCACAAAAAGAAGTACTGAAACGTTTTTGCTTGAAAGAAGTAAAAAAATATGGTCAATTTGCAGAATTAGTTTATAGTAAAATATAGTTCATCTCGTTTTTTAAATTCCTAGACTTTATTATAGTTTGATTATACTAAGGGGTTTGCCCATTCTAAGGTTGTTGCTTAGAGTGGGGAAACCTCTTTTTTGTGTATCTATGAGGATAGCTCAAAGACCTGAGTTGATTAGGGGGATAACCTTAATTAGCCTTTTTGGCTGTCAAAACTTGCGATGGAAAAATCTTGAATATATATATATCTGCATATACAATATTTTTTATAGTAAGAAAATTACAGAATAGGAATTTGTATGGAAATGAAAGAAAATCAAGAACTTATTATGCAAAATATACTATCTTTTAGTGGGAAAGTAATACCATAACAAATATAATTCACATAGTTATCTACTTATGCTAGCGCGCGAAGTATAAGTTGATATAAAATCTAAATCTTATTGAAGGAGATGAAAAGATGGATATGGTATTAAATCATGAATTTACAGAGTTGTCTAGTGATTGTTTGCTTGATATTGAAGGAGGTGCAATTAATTGGGGTAAAGTTGGGAGAGATATGGGTAAAGGTATGATTACAGGCGCAGTAGGTGGAGCAATAGGTGGAGCTATAGCAGGAAGTGCAGTTGGAGGAGTAGGAGCAGGCCCCGGAGCAATAGCAGGAGCAGCAAGTGGTGCAATTTCAGGAGGAGTTGTAGGAGCATTAGGTAGTATAATAGATCAGTTGTAGTATGCTGTATTAAGAGAGTGATTAATTAAAGTTTGTATATATACATAGGGTATGATAATTAGTTAATCTGAGAAATTGAAAGTAGGTAAATTTATTGTTAAATCTTAAATTTATCTACTTTTAAATAGATTAATAAAATTCAATAAAATATAGATTGACAGATATATAAGTTTTAATAAATCTATCATTTAATACCTACTAAGATTACGGATAATAAATTAGTGAAGTGTATAAAATTTAGATGAAAAAGGTGAAATAATGAAAAAGAGAAGTTTACAATTAGGGTTATGTGTTAGTGTTGGAATAATTACTGGAAGTTTAGTTGGTATAGTACCATTCTATCGTTTGATTTTTTTGGCGATTGGTATAGGAATCCTAGTAGGAGTACTAAATGGTTTTGTAACTAGAAGTGAAAAGGAATAAAAATTGTTTAGCATTTCATAATGCAGTAGTGAGAGGAAGTGATCTTGTAATAATGCAATATAAATGTATTAAACAATATGACATAACAGACTGTGGTGCAGCATGTCTTGCAACAATATGTAAACAATATGGTCTTAAAACTCCTATTACTAAAATTCGTGAAGTTGCAGGTACAGATAAACAAGGTACTAATGCCTATGGTGTTACTAAAGCAGCTGAGAAGCTTGGTTTTAGTGCAAAAGGAGTTAAAGGTGATCAAGAGGCTTTTTTTAGTGAATTTCCTTTACCAGCTATTGCACATGTAATTGTAGATGAGACTTTATTTCATTATGTAGTAGTACATAAAATCACAAAAAAACAAGTAATTATAGCGGACCCTGCTCAAGGGATTGTGAAGTACACACCAGAAGATTTCTTTAAAATCTGGACGGGTGTGCTTATTTTGCTTGTGCCAAATCAAACATTTAAAAAGGGCAAAGAAACAAAGGGACTTTTTGAGCGTTTTTTCCATCTTTTATTGCCTCAAAAAGGATTATTGGTAGAGGTATTTTTGGCATCCCTTATTTATACGGTGCTTGGTATATTAGGTGCCTTTTATATGAAATTTCTACTAGATGACATTTTGCCTTATGGACTTATGAAAACACTACATATATTATCTCTTGGTATTATTGGTCTTTATATATTTCAAGTGATACTTAGTGGATTTAGAGCTCATTTGTTGCTTTATTTAAGCCAAAAACTAGATATTGTGTTGTTATTAGGCTACTACAATCATATCTTAAAGTTACCTATGAATTTCTTTGGAACAAGAAAAGTAGGCGAGATTATCTCGCGTTTTCAAGATGCAGGACATGTACGGGACGCTATATCAGGGGCAACTTTGTCCATTATGATTGATACATTGATGGTAATAGTAGGTGGAATTATCTTATATATGCAAAATAGCATGCTTTTTGGTATAGCATTCATTATTGTTATTTTATATGCTATTATTGTTTTTGCTTTTAATAAGGCTTTAAAAAGAGGGAACCAAAAACAAATGGAGGATAATGCCCAGCTTACCTCCTATCTAGTAGAGTCTTTAAATGGTATACAAACTATAAAAGCTTTTAATGCGGAGAGAAAAGTAAATACTGAAACAGAGACAAGATTTATTAAGCTTCTTAGAAGTATTTTTAAACTTACAATCATAACTAATGGACAAGCTATACTCAAAGGATTAATAGAACTAATAGGAGGAGCTGTGCTTTTATGGATAGGAGCCTATCAAGTGATAAAAGGAAATCTTTCGGTAGGTGGACTTATTACGTTTAACTCATTACTTGCATACTTTTTATCGCCTATGAAGAATCTTATTAATTTACAACCAGACCTTCAAACAGCTATGGTTGCAGCAGAACGTCTAGGAGAAATATTAGACTTAGATATTGAAAATGATGATCATGAAGATAAAAAAATAAGTCCTACAAAGCTTGAGGGGAATATTGAACTTAAAAATATAGATTTCCGATATGGGACAAGGCAATTAGTACTCAAAAATATTACAATGGCTATTAAAAAAGGGGAACGTATCGCCTTAGTAGGGGAGAGTGGCTGTGGGAAGACAACACTAGTTAAGCTTCTACTCAATTTTTACCCTATAGAAAAAGGTGATATTCTTATAGATGGAAATAACATACTGGATATTAAAAGAGAAGCCCTAAGAGAGCGTATTGCCTATGTACCACAAGAAACATTTCTTTTTAGTGGGACGATTTTAGAAAATCTAACATTAGGATGCCCAGAGGTAGGGATGGAGGAACTTGTAGAAGCTGCAAAGATGGCAAGGGCACATGATTTTATCAACGAATTACCCCTTAGATACAATACGCATCTTGAAGAAAATGGTACCAACCTTTCAGGTGGGCAAAGACAGAGATTGGCTATTACAAGAGCAATACTTAAGAAGCCAGATATCTTAATATTAGATGAGGCTACAAGTAACCTAGACTCTATCACAGAAGCAGCTATTGAACATACCATCAATACCTTTAGCAAAGGGATGACGACCATTATTATTGCTCATAGGTTAAGCACCATTAAACGTTGTGACAAAATTTTTGTCATAGATAAAGGTGAGATTATCGAACAAGGTTCACACCAGGAATTATTGCACCAAAGAAGACGTTATTTCAAACTTTGGCAAGAGCAACTTCCTGATACAGTAGCAGAAGAGACTTTAAGTACTATTTGTGATGAAATAGCAGTAGCTAAGGAGGTGGGGGATTCATGCAGACAACAATAAAAGATATTAGAGAAATAACAGATAGTAAGGAAATGTATGAAACCAAACCACACCCTTTTTTAAGTTTCTTTATCTATATTCTAATGATATGTATAGTGGGGGCAGGGATATGGACGTATTTTGGTGAGATAGATATCGTATCTAAAGGAATAGGTGTTGTAAGGCCCAATGAAAATGTGAGCCGTATAAGAAATAAAGTTCAAGGTGAAGTTATAGAAAGTTATATGAAAGAGGGTAAATATGTTGAAAAAGGAGACGTTTTATTTAGTGTAGGATATGAAGATTTAACATTGCAGCTAAATCAAGCTGAAAACTTATTAAAAGAAGCAGAGAATAAGCTAAGGCTACTTATAAAGCTAAGAGATAGTGTCTTACAAGATACCAATTTGTTTTCTAAGAATACAGAAAAAGAGTATTATGATCGTTTTCTTAAATACCAACAAGACTATGAAAGTCTTAAAAATACACTACTTATAGAAAGTAAAACTGAAACAATGACAATCAATCAGACGGAGGCTAATAGAAAGCTTTATAAAGATAAGATTGTTCAGTATGAGAAAAAAATTAAAGAGCTTGAAGAATACAAAACATCTATAGAAGCAGAAGAAAATATGTTTGAGGATAAAGCATGTGCATTATCCCTTGAGTTTAATACTTATTTATATAAAATGCATGAACTAAAGAATACAGTAAATGATAGGCAGATTACCTATGATCTTAATGTGTTACTAGATAAAGATGAATTAATTGCTAAAAAGGAATTAGATGATTCCAAGATAGCATTAGAATATGCACAAAATGAAATGACCAAGCTAAAGCTACAAACCATAGGAAGTATAAAAAATCAGCTTAATGAATTAGATAGTGCCAAAGAAATGGCGATAACAGAGC
>JAEZKI010000407.1 GCA_023415525.1 Bacillota bacterium
TTACCTTTGTGGAACGAGAAGCAGCTGCCTATGATGAAGTAGCTGTACTTACAAATCAGAAGGAGAAAGCTGAAGTAGTTCAACAGAGTGGTTGTCCAGGACAGAGAATGATGCAGATGCAGAGAGAGGATAATGTAAAAGAAAAAGAAACCTCAGTACAAAGTGTATCACAACTTTCACAGTGGCCAGTACAAATTAAACTTGTTCCAGTGAAAGCACCCTACTTTGATGGAGCAAAGCTTTTGATTGCAGCAGATTGTACGGCATATGCTTATGCAAGATTCCATGAAGATTTTATCAAGGGAAAAATTACAATTGTAGGCTGTCCAAAACTAGACAGTGTGGATTATACAGAAAAGCTCACTGAGATTATCAAAAACAATACTATTCAAAGTGTAACCATTGTAAGAATGCAGGTACCATGTTGTGGTGGGTTGGAAATAGCTGCAAAGAAAGCGCTACAAAATAGTGGAAAATTTATTCCATGGCAGGTAGTAACTATTTCCGTTGATGGAAAAGTTTTAGATTAAGTAGGAAAGATTTTTTAAGAAAAGTAGAAATGGATTTGTAATGAGATGATATTTACTAAGAAATAGTATAACCTGTGATTGTAGAGGCAGTCACAGGTTATTTTATGAGAAAAATAAAGTTATTCTATTATAAAAAATTATAGAGAAGGAAGCTTAAAGAGACTAAGTTCTTTATTAAGCTCCGAGGTGATGGCATCTAATTCAGTAGAAAGACTACTTACCTCTTCTACAACAGCATTGACCTCTTCGGTAGAAGAAGCCACTTCTTCACAAGCAGCAGCAATGCCTTGACTGATAGAGGAAGTATGATTAATTTTTTCAACGATACCGTTTTTCTTAGAATCCATTTCTTTTGTTTCGGAATTAACCGTTTTAATCTCAGGAATAATCGCATCAATTGAGGTAGCAATATTTTGAAAAACAGTTGTATTGGATTCTATATTGCCTACTTGCTCTGTTAAGTTTTGATTCATATGTAATGTATTATTAGCAAGTTCTTTGGCTGTCTGAAGGAGAGAAGTAATGATGTGCTCAATATCTTGCACAGAGTTTCGGCTTTCTTCAGCAAGCTTTCTTATTTCTTCAGCCACTACAGAGAAGCCTTTACCAGATTCACCAGCACGAGCAGCTTCTATAGCAGCATTTAAGGCAAGGAGATTTGTTTGATCAGCGATGGTATCAATGGTTTGAGTGATTTCACTTATTTTAGTAATGTTTTCTTCGAAGTGATGCATTTTTTCTACATAGTTGGTAAAGTTTTGGCTAAAGGCATGGATAGAATGAAGGGTAGTATCCATTTGAGTCTTACTAGAAATAGAAAGAGAGCCAATTTCCATAGAGTGGCTATCAATGTTTTTCATAGAATGAGAAAGGGTTGAAATGTTTGCTGCTAGATTTAGCATACTGTCATTAATACTAAGCATATCTTCCGATTCATTAGTGACGCTTATTGTAATCTCTTGAGTTGTAGCCACAACTTTCTCGGAGTGATCAGATAATTTTTGAGAAGTTAAAGCGAGGGATTTGGCTTGTTGTCTAACGCCTTTTGTCAAGGTGTCCACTTGAGATAAGATAGATATCATACTATCTTGCATAACTTGGAGGCTTCTAGCCAGTTCACCCATTTCATCTTTACGGTTACATAGGCTAGTATCGCAAGAAAGGGAGAAATCCTTAGCTTCCAAATGGGATAAGTGCTTAACAACTTTATTGATATTACGACTAATAGAACGAACAGATAGAGTGAGTATAATAAGGGTAATTGCACAGAGGACAATACCTGTTAGTAAATTACGGATAATAAGATTATTAAGCATTCTGTTATAAGGAGTTTTGTTTAAACCAATAAAAAGCATCCCTATATTTTGCCCCTCACTATTTTTTAGAGGCATATATTCTGTTAAGTAAGGACTGCCTTGAATAATGAGTTCATCTCTATAGGTATTTCCAACTTCAAGCACCTCTTTTATAACCTCCTCATCGGCCTTTGCTCCTATAAGTGACTGGTCGAGGGTAGTGATTAATCGTGTGTCTCCTAGAAAGAAGGTGTACTCATAGCCTGTTTGAGATTTTAAATCATCTAAGAGGGTTAACTGGCTAAGGTCAACGTCTCCTTTAAACAAAGTAACGCCATCTGTTGAATAGTCACCTGAGATAGTAGCCTCAGTAAGATCTTCATAATAATTCTTATTAATGTCAAGTTCTCTATGAATAGAACTATCTACAGACACACTAACAGAATAGATACATAGTAACATAAGCGTTATAGTAAGTAAAAAAAACATAGGGAGAACAGCTAAGTAAATACGTCCTTTTAATTTCATATTATCACTACTTTCTATTTTATAATTAAAAAATTAAGATAGAGATGAAGAAGCTTATAGGCGACCTATAATATAATTTATAGGTCGGCCAAATAAAAAGAATATAGGATTACAGATATATGATAATTGAAAATTAAATAAATATTTAACAATCAACATATATAGATTATACAGAAAATTTACAATTAATAAAAGTGGTAAAATAAATTTTTATCAAATATAATCAAAAAAATAGTTATTATATAGGAAAATGTTTAGTGTTGATGGAATAGGACTTAAAATCTAACAAAGTGTTAATGAAAATAACATAAAAAGACAAGAAAATGGACTATTGGTATTTAGAGAGGATACGAGTTAGTGAGAAGAACTTTGGGCACTAAAAGAGAATAGTTTGATAGAAGAACTAAGAAGTGGTATGCTCAATTATAAGTATATTGCTTTTAGAGAGAGGTAGTGCCAAGCTTCATGTCACCTTTTATAGATAGGAGGAAGAGAATTGGAACAATACACATTATTTGAAAAGAGTGTTCCACAGCCCCTTGCTGCCCGATTACGACCACAATCTTTAGAGGAGTATGTAGGACAAACGCACCTGTTGGGACAGGGAAAAGTGCTAAGACGTTTAATAGAAAACGATCAAGTTTCGTCTATGATATTC
>JAEZKI010000498.1 GCA_023415525.1 Bacillota bacterium
GGATGAAAGAGCTGTATTGGGTTTTGAAGTTTTGCTTACAGAAGTTCAGATATTAAGCACACCTTATGGCGAATATCCACTTAACGTAGCACATAAAAAGATAGGCTGTGGATTGGAAGCTAACTTAGATAATCGTTCAATTGCTCTTCGTAATCCTTATGAAAAAGCAATCTTTAAGATTCAAGAAGGGGTAGTATCAGGTTTTAGAGAATTTATGTTACAAGAAGGTTTCACTCAAGTTTTTACACCTAAGATAGTAGCTGCTGGAGCAGAGGGTGGAGCCAATATCTTTAAGTTAGATTATTTTAATCAAGAAGCTTATTTAGCCCAAAGCCCACAGTTTTATAAGCAAACTTGCGTTGCCTTTTTCGATAGGGTATTTGAAATAGCTCCTGTTTATCGAGCAGAAAAACACAATACTTCTAGGCACCTCAATGAGTATATCGGGCTTGACTTTGAGATGGGCTACATTGATAGCCTATATGACGTGATGGAGATGGAAACGGCCATGCTCAAACATGTTATAGAATACCTTAATAAGTATTACAAAGAGTATCTCCAAACTCTAGAGGTAACTCTTCCTGTAATAGATACTATTCCTTCCGTAACTTTTGTAGAAGCTTTAGAGCTGATGAAGGGGAGAAAGGGAAAGAATAAGTATGATTTAGAACCTGAGGATGAAGTACTCCTTTGTGAATATGCAAAGGAACACTGGGGAAGTGAGTTTATATTTATTACCCACTTTCCAGCTTCTAAAAGACCTTTTTACGCAATGAATGATAGGGAAGATCCAAGGTTTGCATTAAGTTTTGACTTGCTTTTTAGAGGACTAGAGATTACAACAGGGGGACAACGAATTCATGATTATAATGAGCAAGTTGCCAAGATGAAGGAAATGGAGATGCATCCAGAAGAATTTCATCATTACTTAAATATTCATAAATATGGCATGCCACCTCATGGTGGGCTTGGAATAGGACTTGAACGGTTGGTAATGAAGCTTATAGATCTTCAAAATGTAAGGCAGGCAAGTATGTTTCCAAGAGATGTTCATCGACTAGAGCCTTAAGCTAAAAATAATTAATAAAAATAAAAAGGATAGAATAGAGGAGGAATTTATTATGACAGTAGTATCAGAAATCTTTGGATGTAATGTATTTAATGAGGCGGTAATGCAAACAAGGTTACCAAAAAATATTTTTAAATCGCTAAAAAAGACAATGGCAGAAGGAACAGAGTTGGAGCCAGAAGTAGCAGAGGTTGTAGCAAGTTCTATGAAGGATTGGGCTCTTGAGAAGGGGGCTACTCATTTTACCCATTGGTTTCAACCTATGACAGGCATTACAGCTGAGAAGCATGATGCTTTTATTTCCCCAACATCAGATGGTAGAATAATTATGGAGTTCTCAGGTAAGGAGCTCATTAAAGGGGAGCCTGATGCCTCTTCTTTCCCATCAGGAGGACTTCGTGCAACCTTTGAAGCCAGAGGTTATACAACATGGGACCCAACCTCTTATGCATTTGTTAAGGATGGAACACTTTATATACCAACAGCCTTTGGTTCATATAGTGGGGAGGTACTTGACAAAAAGACTCCTTTACTTCGTTCAATGGAAGCTATCAATGTGCAAGCACTTCGTATCTTGTCTAAATTTGGTAAAAATGTAGCTAGGGTAACGACTACTGTAGGTCCAGAACAAGAATATTTCTTAGTAGATAAAGAGATGTATAAAAAACGTAAGGACCTTATTTTAACAGGAAGAACGTTATTTGGTGCAAAGCCTCCAAAGGGGCAAGAATTAGAAGATCACTACTTTGGGAATATTCGTACCAGAGTTGCAGAGTACATGAAAGACTTAGATCAAGAATTATGGAAGTTAGGTATTTTAGCTAAAACAAAACACAATGAGGTAGCACCTGCACAACATGAGTTAGCACCTATCTTTGGGACAACAAACATTGCTACAGACCATAACCAATTAACAATGGAGCTTATGAAGAGAGTAGCAGAAAGACATGGTCTTGTATGTTTACTTCATGAAAAACCATTTGCAGGAGTAAATGGTTCAGGTAAACATAATAACTGGTCTATTTCTACAAGTACAGGAGAAAATCTTCTTGAGCCAGGAAAATCACCAAAAGATAATACACAGTTTTTACTGTTTTTAGCAGCTGTTATTAAAGCAGTTGATGAATATGCAGATCTTCTAAGAGTTTCAGTAGCCAGTTCAGGAAATGATCATCGATTAGGTGCTAATGAAGCACCTCCAGCCATTGTATCCATATTCTTAGGAGAGGAACTCACTCACATTTTAGAGTGTATTGAAAAAGGGGAAGTTGCAGAAGGAACAGCTAAGTGCTTTATGGAAACCGGTGTTACTGCACTTCCTAGATTTGCAAGAGATACAACAGACCGTAATAGAACTTCTCCCTTTGCATTTACAGGAAATAAATTTGAGTTTAGAATGTTAGGTTCTTCTGCTTCTATCGCAGGGGCAAACATTGTACTTAACACTATAGTAGCGGAAGAGTTAGAGAAATTTGCAAATCGTTTAGACAAGGTTAATGATTTAGAAACAGAAGTCTTAGCTATTGTAAAAGAAACAATGAAGGAACATAAAAGAATCATCTTTAATGGTAATAACTACAGTGACGAATGGGTAGAAGAAGCAAAAAGACGTGGCCTTAACAACCTAAAAACATCAGTTGAAGCCCTTCCAGCTTTTGCTTCTGAAGAAAGTATCGCTCTCTTTGTTAAACACAATATCTTTACAAAAGCAGAAGTTATATCTCGTTGTGAGATTATGTTAGAGGGCTATTCAAAAGCTATTAATATAGAGGCACTCACTATGTTAGATATGGTTAAGAGAGAAATGTTACCAGCTATACTCAACTACTCAAAGGAAGTTTTTGATACCCTTAAAGTTAAGCAAGATTTAGCTCTCAACATGAGTTTAGAAAAGGAGCAAGCTTATGCTATAAGACTTTCTAATTTAACTGAGTCATTAATGAGTAAAGTAGAGGAGCTTGATAAGTTAATATTAGAGACAAAGAATTACTCTGATGCTATTGATGCTGCTAAGTTCTATAGGGAATATGTTTTTGAAGCAATGCAAACCTTAAGGGTAGTAGCAGATGAACTTGAAACAATAATTCCAGCTAAAGAATGGCCATTTCCAACATACGTAGACCTACTCTTCTACGTATAATCACATAGATACTCCAAAAAAGGTGCCGCTACTCCCGGCACCTTTTTTGGAGTTAGAAAAATAATCATTAAGATAAGCAAAGTGCTGATCTATAAGGTATTTATTGGGCAATGAGAATATCCTCACCCTCTTTTCTTTCCCAGAGGTAACTTTTCTCTATGATAAATGGAAGCCAACCATCTAGTTCAACATACGCAATATACTTGCTGTTAAGTGATTGCACGCCATAGTCTGTAATCCGTTCAAAACCGTAGAAGTACTGATAACCAGTAGCAACAAGTTTAGCAGGCGCACAATCATATTGCTGAAAATGGTTTTGAATATACCTATTAGCCACCATGACAGCAATGGCAGGACGGATGGAGGAAGCAAAATAGCCGAT
>JAEZKI010000527.1 GCA_023415525.1 Bacillota bacterium
TTTTTAACTGGGGCATTAGCCATGGCTACATTAGTAGGTTGTGGTGATTCAGGAGCAAGTAATAAATCAGAAGCAACTACTCAATCAGAAAGCAGTACGAATCCAGAGGGCAATAAGGAAACGAATCAAAGTACAGGCGCAGATTTAAAAGGAACAATCACTTTTGCTATATGGGATAATAACTTAAATACTTTTATAGAAGAACAAGATATGGCTGGAAAGTTTCAAGAACAGTACCCTAATGTAGAAATTGAAGTTGAGAAAATTAAAGATGACAGTGAATACTGGAATACTATGAAGATTAGAACATCAGCCAATCAACTACCCGATGTGATGTTTAATAAAACGTTTACCTTGGCTAGATTTAAAGACTACTTAGTAGATTTATCAGGAACAACAGCTAATGCAAATAATGAACTAGCAGCAGGCTATGCTATAGATGGTAAAGTATTAGGTATCCCAATGACATCAGGCTATGAATACGTCTACTATTGGAAAGATATGTTTAAGGAAGTAGGCGTAGAAGTGCCAACAACATGGGGAGAATTAGAAGAAGTATCTAAAAAACTACAAAGCCATTTTGATGGAGCTAATCCAGACTTTATGGCCATAGCATGTGGTTTAAAAGATGAGTGGCCAGACTATCCCTATATGGAATTCATGCCAGCTTTAGAGTCAGGAAATGGTCAAAACTGGAATACTATGGCGACTCAAGATGAACCCTTTGCAGAAGGTACAGATATTTATAAAGCTTATCAAAAAGTAAATAGCTTATTTACTTCTGGCGTACTAGGAAAAGACCCTCTAGGACTTGGAAATGATCAAGTAACTAACCTTTTTGCGACTAAAGGTGCAGCCATGATTGCATTGGGTGACTGGGGACTTCAAAATATTCAAAATGCAGCAGAGGACACCTCTCAACTAGGTACATTCTATCTTCCAGTTAGAGATACAGTAAATGATCCTTATAATGTCATTGTTCAAGGCGACTCTTTTATGGGCGTAACCTCACAATCTAAGAATCAAGAAGCAGCCATTGCATTCGTAGAATGGTTTTATTCTGATGCGTGGTATCCAGATTACCTAGCCTATGTTTCTTCTGCATCAGCTATGAAGAACTTCCCTAAAGAAAAAGATCCTATATTAGCAGAAGCAGATACACTTTCTCCAGATAAAGTACTTATTATGTATGATGGTGGTGGAGATGACTTTACAGCTATTCAAAATGAAACAGCTTTTGATTACAAAAAACTCGGGGCACAAATGTTAATGAATGATTTTGATTTAAAAGCAGAACTTACAAACTTAAATACAAAATGGAAAGATGCAAGAGCAAAATTAGGTATTCAGTAAAAAAAGGAGAGGGCAGCCTAGGCTGCCCTTTTAAAAAACAAGGAGGAAACTATGAATAAGCTTACTAAACAACGTAATCTATTTATCATCGTATCGCTTATTGTTCCGTTAACCCTATTAATTGCTTTTGTAGTATTTCCGGCTATAGATTTATTTAAAATGAGTTTTACCAACTGGGATGGCTACTCTTTAAGTAGTAACTTCATAGGGCTAGAGAACTACATTACTATGCTGAAAAATAAGGACTTATGGTTATCTTTAAAAAATAATGGTGTTTATTTCGTAGTACATTTATTTATGATTATAGTAGAACTAGGTTTTGCAGTATTACTAACAAGCAAGCTAAGAGCAGCAAAGTTCTATAAAACAATGGTCTTCTTACCATATATTATTAATGGCGTAGCCATTGCTTATGCCTTTTCTTATTTCTTTTCTCCCATTAATGGCGCTTTTGATGCCATTTTACAAGCTATGAACTTAGAAGGCTGGATTCGGAATTGGTTATCAGACGAGAAGGTTGTCAACTATGTACTCGCATTTGTATCTTTATGGCGTTTTAGCGGTTACCACGTTATTTTGTTTATGGCAGCCTTGCAGTCTATACCAAAGGATATTGAAGAGGCAGCAAATGTAGATGGCGCCAATACATGGCATCTCTTTAGATACATTCAGGTACCAGCTATTATGCTGATGGTAGACTTTGTACTATTTGATAATATTCGTGGCGCCTTGCAAGTATTTGATATCCCATTTGTAATGACAGCTGGAGGGCCAGGTTACGCTTCTTCTACGTTTACACTCTATACCATAAAAACCGCCTTTACCTTCTCTAACTTTGGGCTGGCATCTACTATGGCAGTGACGATTATGATTATGATTGTAGTCATCTATCTTATTCAAAATGAGCTCATTCATGGCCTCATATTAAAGGATAGGGGGAAAAAGCGATGAAATCAAGAAAAGCATTCTTTATGCAGCTTATTAAACAGCTTATTTGTTTAAGTATGGTAGCTATTGTACTCGCACCTATTTTAATCACTTTATTTGCAGCCTTAAAAACGAAAGCAGATATGGTACAGACTTCACCACTTCTTTTGCCAGTAATAGAAAATATAACATTCGCTAATTTTAAAAAGGTACTTACAGATAAATATTTGCTCATTGGTTTTAAGAATACAGGTATTTTATTGGTGGTTTCATTATTTTTTAATGTTATCATTGGAACGATTACAGCATTTATCATTGAACGTTTTGAATTTAGAGGAAAAAAATGGGTTGTCTCACTGTTCTTTATTGGTATGCTCATACCAACCTTTGTTACAGAGATAGCAAGGTTTAAGATTATTCAAGGATTAAGCCTGTACAATACATTAGGGGCACCTATTGTCATTTATATTGCTTCAGATTTAATGCAGCTGTATATTTATAGACAGTTTATCTCTAATTTATCCCCTTCATTAGATGAAGCAGCACTCATTGATGGTTGTTCATACTTTGGATTATTTATAAAAATTATCTTTCCGTTATTAGCCCCTGCTACTGCAACGGTATGTATTATCAAAGCCATTACCATTATTAATGATATGTATATTCCCTATCTCTATATGCCAAAAAATAGACTAAGAACATTAACCACCTTTTTAATGAATTATTCCAATGCACAACAAGGCTCTTGGCAAAACTTGGCGGCAGGTATTATTATTATTATGATTCCTACAGTTTTACTTTATGTATTTTTCCAACGCTATATTTTAGCAGGTGTTTCAGCTGGGGCAGTAAAAGAATAAGGAGAGATAAATGATGGATGCAAAGATTACGTGGTTAGATAACCCAGAAGTATTTGGTGTAAACAAATTAGCAGCGCATAGTGATCATTCATTTTACCCTACTAAAGAGGAAATGCTTAAGAAGGAATCTTCTCTTGTGCAAAGCCTAAATGGGGTGTGGCAGTTTAATTATGCTAAAAATGCCAAAGAAAGACCTATTGATTTTTATAAGCCAGAGTATAATGTGAGTGGGTTTGGAACTATAGAAGTGCCAAGCCATATCGAATTAAATAATTATGATAAAATCCACTATATTAACACCATGTATCCTTGGGAAGGCCATATCTATAGGCGACCTATAAAGGAAGGCACAACGCAAGGGATAGGGTTATTTAGTGAGGCAAGTTACAATCCTGTAGGTTCCTATAGAACGACATTTGATTTAGCACCGAGTTTAAGAAATAAGCCTGTAACCATTTGTTTTGAAGGTGTAGAAGAGGCTATGTATGTCTGGCTAAACGGAACATTTATAGGCTACAGCGAAGATAGTTTTACACCATCAGAGTTTGATTTAACACCTTTTATAAAAGAACAGGACAATGTGCTTTGTGTAGAGGTACATAAGAGAAGCTCAGCAGCTTTTCTAGAAGATCAAGATTTCTTCCGTTTCTTTGGCATTTTTAGAAATGTCACCTTATATGCCAAACCAGAGCTTCATGTAGAAGATTTTTATGTAAAACCAGAGCTAGCAGAAGACCAGAGGTCAGGTAGCTTTGCTGTAGAAATGAAATTAAGTGGCAAAGTTACTGGGGGAACTGTAAAGATTTATTTACGTGATCAAGAGGGAAAAGAGATTTTAGAGGTCGAAACGCCTGCTTCTGAAAAAGTCATTTTTCCACCAGTGACTTTAGAAGGGATTAACCCATGGAGTCACGAAGCACCTTATCTCTATGAGTTTTTAATAGAGGTGTATAATGAGGCAAATGTATTAGTGGAACTCGTACCTTATTTAGTAGGGTTTAGACGAATAGAAATTAAAAATAATAGGATTTTATTGAATGGAAAAAGACTACGTATACTGGGCGTCAATCGCCATGAATGGAGCGCTAAAAAAGGTAGAGTTATTACTAAGGAAGAGATGGTATGGGATATAGACTGCATGCTTCGAAATGGTATCAATGCGGTACGTACCAGTCACTATCCCAATCAAATCCCATGGTATGCTTTATGTGATAAGGAAGGGCTTTATGTTATGGCAGAGGTGAATATGGAAACACACGGCAGCTGGCAAAAGTTAGGAGCAGTTGAGCCCTCTTGGAACCTACCAGGAAGTGATAAAAGATGGCTAGCAGCAGTTCTAGACAGGGCAAAGACTAACTTTGAAGTGTTTAAAAATCATCCCTCCATCTTATTCTGGTCGTTAGGTAATGAATCCTATGCCCAGGAGAATATAGCTGCTATGCATGACTATTATAAAGAAGTTGATAGTAGTAGATTAGTCCATTATGAAGGCGTACATCACAATCGTACTTATGAGGATAGAATTTCCGATGTGGAGAGCAGAATGTACGCGAGGCCAGAAGAGATTATAGCCTACTTAGAAAATGAGCCTAAGAAACCCTTTATTTTATGTGAATACATGCATGAT
>JAEZKI010000548.1 GCA_023415525.1 Bacillota bacterium
CTACTAAGAGCACATCGAGTCTTTCTTTTTCATCCATGAATTTATTTGCTCTCTTTCTCACATAATATTCGTATTTGCTCACTGATGTCTCTTGGTGTAAGACCTTCTTTTTCTAATATACTCGGAATATCTCCATGCTCTATAATCCCTGTTTTATAGCCAAATAGATGGCCCTTTGGGCTATGACCTTCTTGCAAAAGCATGCTAAAGACTTTTTCTCCAAATCCTCCTAATAGTATACCATCTTCTAAGGTAAAGAGATAGTCATATTCCTGAGCCACTCTCAGAAGACCTTCTTGGTCTAAAGGCCAGCAACAAGGGGCCTCTATAACAGCTACATCCATGCCTTGTTCTCTTAGTAAGTCACTTGTCTCTAACGCTAATCCCACAAATTTTCCATAGGTTAATATAGCCTTATTATTTCCAGATTTTAACGTTTTCAAACTTACATCCTTATAGTCATGATGATGAACTATTTCCAATTGAGCTGTTCCCCTAGGATAGCGAATAGCCACAGGTTCATTCAGACTTAAGGCATAGCGTAAAGCTCCCTCTATTTCTTCTGGCACCTTAGGTGCTAAAATATGCATATTAGGCATACTACTTAGAAAAGCAACATCATAAATACCTTGATGGGTTGCTCCATCTTCTCCTACTATACCTGCGCGGTCGATGGCAAAAATCACAGGTAGATTTTGCAAGCATACATCATGTAAAATCTGATCATAAGCCCTTTGCAAGAAAGAGGAATAAATAGCTACTACTGGACGAATACCCTGAGCTGCTAATCCTGCAGCAAAGGTAACGCCATGTTGTTCAGCAATGCCTACATCATAAAAACGTTTTTTATAGGCTTTAGTAAAATCCAGTAGTCCTGTTCCATCAGGCATAGCTGCTGAAATAGCCACCACATCTTCTCTTTCAGATGCCACTTGACACATGGCTTCTCCAAAAGCTGCCGAAAAGGTTTTTCCTTCCTGTACTTTCATTACTTTTCCCGTAGCAATATCAAAGGCAGGCGTCCCATGAAAAGCCGAAGGATTTTCTTCTGCTAAACGATAACCCTTACCTTTTTTGGTTTTTACATGAATAAGAACAGGCCCCTTCATCTCTTTGGCATTTTCTAAAATGTCTAAAAGCTCTTCATAAGAATGACCATCAATAGGTCCTAAATACGTTACGCCTAATTGCTCAAAAATAGTATTTTCAATTAAAAGGTTTTTAAATTTCCCTTTTGTTTTCTTAATAGTCTGAACCATTTGGTTACCAATAACGGGAACTTGATTAAGAGCATCTTCTACACCTTCTTTTGCCCTTAAATAATCTCTACTGGAGCGAAGTTTCGTTAAGTACTTCACCATCCCACCTACATTTTTAGAAATAGACATCTCATTATCATTTAGGATGACAATGAGATGGGTATGTCCACGACCAGCATTATTCAGTGCCTCAAAAGCCATACCACCTGTTAAGGCCCCATCTCCAATGACTGCAATCACTTGATTCGTTTCACCCTTTAAATCCCGGGCTACAGCCATACCAAGGGCAGAAGATATAGAAGTTGAACTATGTCCTGTTTCAAAGACATCATGAATACTCTCTTTTCTCTTTGGAAAACCACTCATCCCTCCGAACTTTCTAAGGGTCTGAAAGCCTTTACGTCTCCCTGTTAGTAATTTATGCACATAAGCTTGATGGCCTACATCCCATATTATTTTATCCTCTGGTGAATTAAAAACATAATGAAGGGCAACGCTTAATTCCACTACACCTAAATTAGAAGCCAAGTGGCCACCTGTTTGGGATAAGGATTGAACAAGGAACTGCCTAATCTCCTTAGCAAGCTCTGGGAGCTCCTCTTCTTTTAGGGCCTTTATATCATCTGGCCCCTTTATTTGCTTTAATAAATTTAGCATACAATAGCCTCACTTTTATTTTAATCTCTATATTGGGTAGTATAAGCCTATTATTTAAAAAAATGACAACCCCATTGATTGTCATTCTAGTTCTTTTTTATAAAGAATAATCGCTTGATATAATAGATACATACTCCAACATAATAAACAATGTATCTCGCTCTTTCAATGGCATAGGTTTTACCTAGGGCCTTTCCTCCTACTGTCATAGCAGCCACAAAACCGCTCATAGCAATTGACAATAAAATCGATTTATAACCAAACCCTTCTTCCAAAGCCACGACAATCGCTGTACCAGTGCTACCTGATATAATTCCTGCAATATCTCCAATGACATCGTTAAAAATATTAGCTACCATAGGTGCATTACGCACAAGCTTAATACTCTCACTGGCACCTTTCACTTTTTGAGCTGCCATAGAATGAAAAGTTACTTCATCAACTGAAACAACTGCATTACCGATGCCATCACAAAGAATTCCTATTACAATAATGCTAATCAGCATCATAAAGGCGACTAAAAGAGGCACATCTGCCATAAGTACTTCAAAAATATAGCTGAAAGACGTGGCAATTACAAAGGTAATCCCTATAATCAAACTAAGTGTCTTCAAAGATTGTTTTTTGAGCTTGACTTTTTTAAATTTGACTTTCATTTTTTGAGGTCTTGACATCTACTCTTTACTCCTTTAACTAGCGACTTATCACCCACTCTTCAAAAGATAAGACAATTCCAAATGTAAATTTTGTGGTATATAGTCTAGCAGGTTTTCCCAAGCCTCTACTTTTTTGTCGCCAAATAAGCGGTTTCCCTTTAAAGAAGCCCCAGAGCTAAGCTCCGCGCCAGATCACCTTAAAGCCACACTGTAATCCATTTGAAACCTTCCTTAAGAAACAGTCTAGGAGTTTTCCTCGAAGCAAGCTATTATGTTCCTATCCTCTTTTGCGAATCAGGTTTCTACCCACAATCCTCCCTCTTCCTTGGCCAAGAAAGAAAAAGGTAAATGAGTGTCCTCCCTCCATCACTCAAGGCAGGCTACTCTACCCACAGCCTATACCGCATGGTAGGTTTCATCCTAAGTCATACATTATTCCCATAGGAATAAGCACAAGCATAGGTCTCCACGGTAAAAGGGTCAACGCCCATATGCCCTTATGGATCGCCCTTAAACCTTAACTCCCAGCCTCAGCCCATAGCGGGGCGCTACAAGCCAACACCAGGAACTTCATCGATATGCCCTAAAACGGATTTTTAGGCCCGTCTTCAAAACATATTAGCTTGACTAGAATACTGCATCTTATCTTTTGAAAAGCGTGTCATAAGTCGCTTTTAACACATTATAGCAGTCTCATCTTTTTTTTTCAACTGCCTTTATACACCAAAGAAAATTAAGGCAATTGTAATACCCAAAATAGCACCAGCTAACACTTGAAGAGGTGTATGACCTAAAATTTCTTTTAAACGTTCTTCCGGATTGAGATTCGGGTCACCTAATATCTCTATAATCTGATTAATCCTTTCCGCTTGTTTACCTGCTTGTAAGCGTACATGGGCTGCATCGTACATTACAATACAACTAAAAACGGCTGCCACAGAAAAAAGAGGTTGATCATAACCATAAAGTTGGCCTATACTTATGGCCAATGCCATTACAAAAGCGCTATGAGAACTAGGCATTCCCCCTGATGCAAAAAATAAACCAAGGTCTAAACGATGTTCATTAAAAAGCGTAATGACTATTTTTAAGACTTGCGCTATAAACCAGCTTAAAACGGCTACCCATAAAACAGAATTGCTACTAAGTTGCGTAATATAGGTCATCGCTACCTCCTACTTTTTTCTTTTTATAAGCCTTTCAGCAAGCTCAGCCAGAAGCTGTGTATCCCCTTGTACATGTCGTAACATAGCTAGTGCCTTATCTGTTAACCCATTGGCAATGGCATAGCATTCTTCTATGGAATAAAAACTAAGATAGGTATTTTTTTGATTTTTAGTATCACTGTGTACTGGCTTTCCTAGTTCTTCATCCGTAGAAGTGGCATCTAAAATGTCATCTATAATTTGAAAAACCTTTCCTATATATTTCCCATAAGCTTCTAGAGCTGCTACTTCTTGACTTGAACCTAAGCCTAATACAGCTCCCATTTTAGTAGCTGCAGCAAGAAGTGCGCCTGTCTTATGAAGGTGAATACAATCTAAAGTCTCTAAATCAATGGCCTTATTCTCACTTTCCATATCCAGTATTTGACCACCTACCATTCCCTCCATACCACTGGCATAACTTAAAATATGGGCCGCTCGTACTCTCTCTAGACCCCCTTGTCTTAATGCATCTCCTATCATCAGCTGAAAAGCTTCTGTTAAAAGGGCATCTCCTGCTAAAATAGCCGTGGCTTCATCAAAGGCCACATGATTCGTCGGCTTTCCACGCCTTAAATCATCATTGTCCATAGCCGGCAAATCGTCATGTATCAGTGAATAAGTATGAATCATTTCAATGGCCATAAGATAACTGGAAATATCCTCTTTTCCACCTACAGCCTCATAACAAAGTTGCATAAGTACGGGACGAATCCGTTTACCACCTGCCACGAGGCTATAGCGCATGGCTTCTTGAAGGCGACTAAAAGGTCCCTGTGGATGGGCAATAGCCTCCTCCATCAATTGATTCATTTGTTCTTGATACATTTCGAGTGTCTTTTTCATTCTTCCTCCACCCCTTCTAGCTTTTTATACCCTTCCTGTTCATAGACAAAAATCTCTTGCTCAGCCTTCTTAAGGACGTTTAAACATTGACTGGCTAAATCCATTCCCGTTTTATACTTTTTGATACTTTCTTCTAAAGTTACATTCCCATCTTCAAGGTTCCTGATGATTTCCTCTAGTTCACCTAAAGCTTCTTCAAATTTTTTTTGTTTTCTAGCCATCTTTTTACTCCTCTTCCTGGACCTTAATGCCCAGACTTCCATCACTTAATGTCAGGCAAAGCTTTTCACCTGTTTGAACTTGCTTTACAGAAGTGACTAACTCACCTTCTTTATTGGTTACTAAACTATATCCACGCTTAAGCGTAGTGAAAGGTGAAAGCTTCTCAAGTTTTTCAACTGCCCATTCATAAAGCCTTGCTTTTTCTTGAATATGATGCTTATATCCTTTTTGCAGACGATTCATTAACTCATCTACCTCTTGCATTTTATCTTTATAAAATTTGTCTTTAGAACGATAAACAGGGCGACTTAAAAGAGCCTCGAGTTTACCTTGGGCTAAAGAAAGACGTTGCCTCATCATATAAGTAAGCTGTGTCATATAACGCTTAACTTGTTCTTCTAATTCTTGCTTCGAAGGAATGACTAATTCTGCTGCTGCAGACGGTGTAGCTGCTCGAAGATCACTGACAAAATCAGCTATTGTAAAATCAATCTCATGGCCAACTGCTGAGACAATAGGGAGCTGTGAAGCAAAAATAGCCCTTGCCACTTCCTCCTCATTAAAAGCCCAAAGGTCCTCAATAGAACCTCCACCACGTCCCACAATAAGCACATCCACTAGGCCATCTTCATTGGCCCTCTTAATCGCTTCAACAATCTCAGCAACAGCCAACTCACCTTGTACATGAACAGGGTAAATATAAAGAGGAATACTGGCATTTCGCCTTTTAGAAATCTGACAAATATCTTGAATGGCTGCCCCTGTGCCAGAGGTAATGATACCTACCCTTTGAGGATAAGTGGGAATCTGCTTTTTATATTGAGGGTCAAATAATCCTTCTCCTTCAAGTTGCTTTTTAAGGGCTTCAAAACGTTCATACAAGAGTCCTCTACCTTGTTTTTCAATATCAAAAACATAAGCTTGATAGGCCCCAGTCTTTTCATAAATAGTAATTCTAGCCCTTGCAAATATCTTCATACCTTCCGTAAGCCGAAAAGTAAGTTTAGCTGCATCTCTACTAAAAAGCACAGCACTTATGCCTGCTTTTTCATCTTTAATGGTAAAGTACACATGACCTGATTGATGGTATTTACAGTTGGATATTTCACCAGAAACCCATACATCACTTAGCATATAATCTTGTTCAATAAGTCCACTGACATAGTGGTTAAGCTGCCAAACGGATAAGACCTTTCTCTTCATCTCTAGTCCTCTATTAATTTGATGATATTTCCTAAAACACCATTGATAAACTTAGGGGATTTGTCTGTACTATAAGTTTTTGCAATCTCTACAGCTTCATTGACAACGACTTTAGGTGGAATGTCTTTCTCCCATTTAAGTTCATAGATAGCTAAGCGTAAAATCATATGATCCACTTTTGCAATACGCTGTAAAGACCAATTGGTGGCACTTTGTTTAATAAGGGCATCAATTTCTTCAAGATGTTCTAAAACACCGTGATATTCTCTTTCAATAAACTGAAACATAGGGTTATTATTTCCTTTTTGATGCTTTAACTTCTCTTCTGCTCTTAGTTGGGCACAATGTTCTTCTAAAAGTCGCTCCCTCTCTTGCTCCTCGTGAAAATCACAGGCAAACAGCATTTGCATAATAGCCTCTCTGGCTTCTCTTCTAGTCATTTCTTCCTCCTTAGTAATTAAGCTAACCCCTCTAAAAGGGTTAGCTTAAGGATCTTCTTGGTTATTTAAGCTTCTTTTTGTTCCTTATCAAAGGTTACACCCACTACATGGATATTGACAGAAGCAACATGTAATCCCGTCATAGTCTCTACTGAATTTTTAACCTTTTCTTGTACTTCTAAACATACTTTATTAATTTTTACACCATATTTCACAATGGCAGCTACATCAATGAATACTTCACCTTGAGCCACTTCCACCTTTACACCTTTTGGTGTTTTTTTGCGACTAATAGCTGCTTGCACAAAATCTGCTTTAGTTTGAGCAGTATCTACCATACCTTGAACTTCTAAAGCGGCAATCTCAGCAATGACAGCAATCACATCATCTGCAATTTGTACTTGGTCTGTTTCACTTTCTGTATCTATCCCTATAATTTGTTCTTCATTCATGTCCTAACCTCCTATACACTATATCATTTTCTTATTCTCTTATTATATACAAAAAATAAGGGCGTTGCAATTTATTTTACAACGTCCACTTAATAGAAGCCCTACTTTTACCTATTTATTTTTGAGCATCTTCACTTAAGCCTTTTAAAGGAGTAATCTTAATTTTACCTACGCTATAGCCTGTTTTACGATTGACGATTTCTTCAATTTGAGCAATATCGGAATCCGTTAAATCTGCCTTATTAATAACAACATCTACACTATCTTCATCAATACGCACATAAACTTCTTTAAATCCTTTAGCTCTTAAAAGAGCTTCAGCACTGCTTTCCTTCTCAATGCGTTCTTGAATAGCAAGTAAGTTTGCTGCTGCTTTGGATTTAGATTCCTTATCTAGATTTTCATTGGCCACATATTGTGTTAACTGGTCAATTTGTTGTGCACGAGACTGCTCTCTTAATATTTTTTCTTCTACAAAATAACTAACTTCTAGATTTTTATTGCTATTGGCTTCCGCCACTTCTTCACTGCTCTCCATAGTCTTTTTAGTAATAGTGGCTGTAAAGCTTTGAGCGTTACTGGTC
>JAEZKI010000440.1 GCA_023415525.1 Bacillota bacterium
CTGATTTATATATCTGTTTATACTAAAAATAGTTTATTAAGTAACGACACTTACCGTGTCTTTTGCAAAGCCTCAATGGCTTCTAAAGTAGGTGGGTTAAGGGGTAATGGAAATTGGGTGCAGGCTATACCAGCAGCTGCACTGGCAAAGCTAACGACTTCCTCATCACTCATACCCTTTAAGAGGGCATAAACACAACCTGCTTTAAAGGTATCTCCAGCCCCTAGAGTGCTTACAACAGGAACGTTGTAGGGCTTAAAGTGTTTAGGTATTTGCCCCTTACGTCCATAGACAATTTCTTTAGCACCTAAAGTAAATAGAGTAAGGCCTGAACTTTCTGCTAAGTACTTATTAAAAAGGTCTTGGCGATTGGCTTCAGGGTAAGTGCCACTAATAAATTCATTGGAGACCACATTAATGCTAGCATGACGGTGAAGAAAACTATCATAAGGACAATCAATGGTGACATACTTTTTGCCATGCTTATGACAAAGCTGGGCCACTTCATAAGAAGCCTCTTGAAAGAAGGGGTCTAGTCCTACCACTTCAGCCTTTAAAATATCTTTTTCTTTAGGATGATTCCAACGTTTCATGGAATCAGAAAAATAACTGCCAAACTCACCAAAAGGTGTACGGGTATTTTGGTCAATAAAACAATAATCCTGTAAGCCATCGTAACCTTCTTCAAGGTGAAGGGAGCTAAGGTCTACTTTTTTATCTTTATAAAAGTCTTGAATAAGTGGGAAAACGTCTTTTCCCATAAAGTTACCATCCATTTTAATGGAGCAGCCTAAACTGGCTAATACAGTAGCACAAGTACCTGTTTCTCCACCAGGCAGTATATAGTGAGCTGTAAATTCTCCGTAAGTATCTGCTTTAGGAAAGTTTCCTTTTAATAGGAAACTATGGGTCTTAAGAATCATGCCATACAAATAAACTGAGTAGTTTTCCATATAAAATCCCCCTTTATTTCTTTCAGTCTAGTATAGCAGAAACTCTCTACATATAAAGAAAAATACTTGCAGAGTTAGGACAAGATTATTCCCTTGTTACTGATCTTGCTATTTAACCTTATGTATTACAAAGAGGCCATCTTACTAAAAGGTATGCTCCCTTCTAGGTAGACCTATTGGTCTACTTAGAAGGAGATACATCAGTGAGTAAGATGGCCTCTTTGATTAAATAATAACTTATACAAAGAGTTGAAAATTAGTGAGGGCTTGATTGAATATGTTTTTTAATAGCCTCAAAGCTTTCTTGGCTAATAACGTGTTCCATTTTACAAGCATCTTGATCGGCAATCTCTTTGGAAACCCCAAGTTGCATAAGCCAAGAAGAAAGAAGCTCATGTCTTTCATAAATCATCCCTGCAATTTTTTTTCCTGTGTCAGTGAGTGTAATAAAGCCTTCGTCACTGACTAAAATATGATTTTTTTCTCGAAGATTTTTCATAGCGACACTCACACTGGATTTTTTAAATCCCAATTCATTTGCAACATCAATGGAGCGCACAACAGGGAACATTTTACTGAGTATTAATATGGTTTCAAGATAGTTTTCAGCGGATTCATTTATATGCATAAAAGTACCTCATTTTCAATAGAATAACTTTCAAATTTGAAGTTAGTATAGCACATCCTTAAAGGGAAGGCAATTAAAGCAAAACAAAGTTACTTAGTATATAAAATTTCAACAAATAATAAAATTTTATCAAAATGTTATTGCTAACTAACTTTAGTTAGTATATACTAATTGATGAGAATAGAAATCAAAATCATAATGAAAGAAGATGAGGATATGCCTTTAACAATGGTAAAAGCAGGAGAACCTAATATCATTAAAAAAGTGGGTGGCAGAGAAGAAACTAAAAAATTTCTTGAGAGCTTGGGCTTTGTAACAGGTGGTATTGTAACAGTCATATCTGAAATAAGTGGTAATATGATTGTCAACATAAAAGAATCGCGAGTAGCTATTAATAAAGAAATGGCCAATAAAATATTAGTATAAAAAGGAGCGAGAAGATGAGAACTTTAAAACAGATACCTTGTGGTCAAATGGTAAAGGTTAAAAAGTTAAGTGGTGAAGGTCCAGTTAAGCGACGTATTATGGATATGGGGATTACCAAAGGAGTAGAGGTCTTTGTAAGAAAAGTAGCACCTTTAGGTGATCCTATTGAAGTAACAGTTAGGGGGTATGAGTTGTCACTTCGTAAGGCTGATGCTGAAATGATAGAAGTGGAATAATTTTTTTAAGTAAAGGTTAGGCTATACTAACTTTGTTTAGGAAAATATAAACATAATAAGCCTATGGCGAAAGGAGTAAAGGAAATGGCTATTAAAATTGCGTTAGCAGGTAATCCAAACTGTGGGAAGACTACTTTATTTAATGCATTAACAGGATCCAATCAATTTGTGGGAAACTGGCCAGGTGTAACGGTAGAGAAGAAGGAAGGAAAGTTAAAGGGGCATAAAGAGGTTGTTATTATGGACCTTCCAGGTATTTATTCGTTATCTCCTTATACACTAGAGGAAGTCGTTGCTAGAAATTATCTAATAGGGGAAAGACCAGATGCTATTATAAATATAGTGGATGGTACCAATATGGAGAGAAACCTTTATTTATCTACACAGCTTATGGAATTAGGTATTCCTGTGGTTATGGCTGTTAATATGATGGATGTTTTAGAAAAAACAGGGGATAAAATACATATTGACAAGTTAAGTAAAAAACTAGGTTGTCCAGTGGTTCAAATCTCAGCATTAAAGGGGACGGGTATCAAAGAAGTGGCTGAAAAAGCCATAGAAGTGGCTAAGGCAAAAAAGATTAATGCACCTGTTCATCAATTTGATCCTCGTGTAGAAGATATTATTAGTAGTGTTGAGAACAAAATTGCAGGGCAAGTAGCCAAAGAGCAACAACGCTTTTTTGCCATTAAACTTCTTGAGCAAGATGATAAAATTGTTGAGCAGTTAAGAAGTTTACCTGATGTATCCAGAGAAATCGAAGAGCTTGAAAGTGAAATGGAGGATGATACAGAAAGTATCATTACCAATGAAAGATATGTGTATATTTCATCGATTATTGGAAGTTGCATAAGCAAAAAGAGCAAGAATAAGCTTACCACTTCTGATAAAATAGATAGGATAGTGACGAATAGATGGTTAGCCCTACCTCTATTTGCAGTGGTCATGTTCCTTGTTTACTATATATCCGTGACGACAGTAGGAACATGGGCAACGGATTGGGCCAATGATGGTGTCTTTGGTGAGGGCTGGAGCTTACTTGGATTAGAAATTCCAGGTATACCTGTATTAGTAGAAGCAGGTCTAACGGCTATTGGATGTGCAGATTGGTTGCAAGGCTTGCTATTAGATGGCATTGTAGCCGGTGTGGGTGCAGTACTTGGCTTCGTTCCACAAATGCTTATTTTATTTATTTTCCTAGCCTTTTTAGAAGCCTGTGGTTATATGGCTCGAGTGGCATTTATTATGGATAGGATTTTCCGTAAGTTTGGTCTTTCTGGTAAATCTTTTATTCCTATGCTTATTGGCAGTGGTTGTGGTGTGCCAGGTATTATGGCTTCTCGGACCATTGAAAATGATAGAGATAGAAAAATGACTATTATGACAACTACTTTTGTGCCATGTGGCGCAAAGCTTCCTATTATTGCCCTTATAGCTGGCGCCTTATTTAATGGCGCATGGTGGGTAGCCCCCAGTGCTTATTTTGTAGGAATTGGAGCCATTATCTTATCTGGTATTATTCTAAAGAAGACAAAAATGTTTGCAGGGGATCCCGCGCCTTTTGTTATGGAGCTTCCAGCTTATCACATGCCAACAGTAGGAAATATTCTGAGAAGCATGTGGGAAAGAGGTTGGTCCTTTATTAAAAAAGCAGGAACGATTATTCTTTTATCAACTATTGTTTTATGGTTTATGATGAGTTTTGGATGGGTGGATGGTTCACTAGGTATGTTAGAAGCAGAACAGTTGGATCAGAGTATTCTTGCAGCTTTGGGTGGGGTATTAGCCCCTTTATTTAGCCCGCTGGGATGGGGAGACTGGAAATCAGCAGTAGCAGCCGTAACCGGACTTATTGCTAAAGAAAATGTAGTAGGTACCTTTGGTATTCTTTATGGCTTTGCTGAAGTGGCAGAGGATGGAGCAGAAATCTGGGGAACTCTTGCGGCAAGCATGACAGCATTAGGAGCTTATTCTTTCTTAGTCTTTAATTTATTATGTGCCCCTTGTTTTGCAGCTATGGGAGCTATTAGAAGAGAAATGAATCATGCCAAATGGTTTTGGTTTGCTATTGGTTACCAAACAGGATTGGCTTATGTCGTTTCCCTTTGTATTTATCAAATAGGAATGCTTATGGTGGCAGGTATCTTTGGTATAGGTACAGTTGTTGCTATTCTATTAATAATAGGCTTCATTTATTTGCTTGTAAGACCTGATAAAACCAATAGAGGGTTGAAGGTCAATAAGGTTATAACAGAATAAGTTGCTGAGAAGGCCTTTACCTTTTAGTAGAGTATACGTTTTATTTTTAAAAGGAGGGTAAGAGTTATGGGAACATTTATCGTAGGAGCAGCTTTAGTATTAGGCGTTGGAATGATTATTAGAAATATGATTAGGGATAAAAAGCAAGGCAAGTCTATTCAGTGTGGTGGAGAATGTAAACACTGTGGAGGGCATTGCCACCATTAAGAGTGCTAGCTAGTGCTCAACTCATTAAAAAAGAGAGTGTAGAAGGATATTATCTATTCTATAGGTAGCTTAAAATATGTAGAGATAGAAGTAAAGACAAGAGCATAATCTGAGAGGATTCATGCTCTTGTCTTTATGATCATGGATAGGCTACAATTAACTGGACAGATTTTTTAAGGTTATGTAAAATCAATTTATACTAAAGGAGATATTAACATGACCTATTCTAACCAATCATCCAAACCAAGACG
>JAEZKI010000158.1 GCA_023415525.1 Bacillota bacterium
TTAATTATGGGGCAATGTTACATATGTGCTTTATAAAATTAGTATAAAGGAAGTGTTATTTAATAAAAAGACCTTTCATCTATCCTTAACTTAATAGTCTTTTACTTGTAACTTAAGTAACATAATTGCAATTTATAGTAAAGATAAAGATAGGGTAATTGGGAAGGATCGCTCCTTCCTCAGCGAACTACCTCAACTACCTGTTTTTTCAATTATTCTACTACTTTTAGACTTTTCACACTACATTCTGAGAGTTGTACCCATTTTGTATCCCAAGCCAAGTTGCCTCCTACATAAATCTCTGTATTGGCGCTATCTAAGTAAACTCTTTCTCCAGAGCGTCCTTCTGTACGTACGGTTACATAAGCTGTGTAACGATCAGGCACTTCTGCGTTTAAGACTGTTCCATCAGGCATCGTCCCTACTTGTACATAAGGTTTACTTTCTACATTCACAATGGTTCCACCATTTAACTTTGTTTTTTGTGTAAAGATATCTCCTTTTCGCTCCAGAGCATCTACAGTAAATTGTCTAATATTATTAATTTCCATTACATATTCAATAGTCGTTGGCGTTGATGTTTCCTTTTCCATCTTTCCATAAAAACGATAGAAGCCTCCTCCTATAAGGACTATAACTACCACTATGGCAAATAAATCGATAATATTTAGTTTGCCAAATAATTTTCCATTCTTATCCATCTTTTCCCACTCCTTTCCTTTTGAAGTCTCCTATGGCTGTACTTGACTACTTGTATCTAATTTCACTATAAAACCTTTTCCAGAATAACCTTTTCCTTTAATGAAAACAGGTTTACCTACTTTTACTTCCGTATTTCCCACATAAATGCTGGATTCATTTTCATTGGCTTCAGCTTCTACTGTAATAAAAGCCGTATAACGTGGGTTTTGTGGTGCTGCAAACTTATACTTTCCTGTAATTGTATCAAAAGCTTGAACCATTGTAGGCGTAGGTTCTGAGATCTCTGTGATAGTGGCATAGTCTACACTATCCAAAGCAATATTAACCACATCTCCTACTTGCATTTGATTAAAGAGCTCTAATGTCCCATCACTAAGTTCCACAGTAAAGATAGCCTTTGTTCCATCTAAACCTATTCCCATTTGTCTGCCTAATCCCAATATACGACTTCCTATGATTAAGGCCCCTATTAATACAATTATTATTAGAATATCTACAATATTAAACTTAAATTTTTTTCTGCTTGTTGTTTTACTCACTCTTATCACCACCCATTTTTATTTAAAGTCTATTTGCCCTAATACTTTTTTGTAAAACGCCTCTGTCTTTCGGGCCATTACAACAGACGTATAATTTTCTTCGTAAACAATAAAGGAACTTTCTCGCATCTTATTATAGCCCACCTTGTCTTGTAATAAGGTTGATACCTCACTGGCCAAAGTTTTATAATCCCCTATTGGTGCCACAAAGCCATTAATCCCATGACGAATCATACTGGCATTGCCACCTGCATTCGTTACAACAGCTGGCACACCTATACTAAGTCCCTCTGAAAGGGCTAGGCTTTGTGCTTCTGTATAGGCTGTATTCATCTGTATGGTGGTAATATTAAGGAGTTCTTCTACCTTCTCTACAAAACCTACCATCTTAATCTTGTCTTCCAATCCAGCCTCTAGAATTTGCTTTCTAATAACTTGTTCACTAGGGCCTGTCCCAGCTATGACTGCCACCACATCTTTCCTCCCCTTAAATACCTCTTCCATGGTTTTGATAAAAATATCATGACCTTTTTCTGGGGAAAGTCTTGCCAAAATTGTAATAACAGCTATTCCTTCAGCTATGCCATATTTCTTACGAATAGCCACTTTTTCTTCTTCTGATAATAAGGGGAGCTTACTGACCCCATTCAAAATAATAGAAATCTTATCTTCTTTAAGTCCCATATTTCGAAGCACTGGTAAACACTCATTAGCTACTCCAATCACACCATCACATAAGGCATTGTTAAAACCACTTTTTAGTAATTTCTTAATTCCTTTATCGGGTACGACTTCATAACTATCCACATAATGTCTGGTATAGACGACTGCTTTTACACCAACAAGTCTGGCTGCAATACGAGCACTTAAACTGCCATGGGCATGAACAATATCTGGCTTTATCTCTTTGATTTGTTTCATCAACACTTTAACATGTCGTGGATCAAAGGACTTATCCCCCTCTATATCCACTTCTATAACTTCTATATTGAGGGCTTCTACATAACTCTTTAATAAGCTGCCTTTAGGTAAAGCCAAGATAAGTTGAAAAACTGATGGATCGATTTGGGGAAGTAAATTGATAAGATATTTACCTGCTCCCCCTATATTGGTATCACTACATACATGCAACACTTTTATCATGCTTGTACCTCCTCTCATTTCTCCTTTTTTTATGCTTCTCTTACTTCCTCGTTCATAACCCTTGTGAATCCCATTCCTAAAGCAATAAATAAGAAGAATATCAAGATTAATCGATAATTATAGAAGAGGTGATCGAATATTCCTTGTACCAAGAAACCAATGACACCTGCACTAATACCCAGTGTTAGCATGGCGATATCCTTATCCTTTACTTGTTGAGCTTTTGTATGGCAAGCTGCCATCTTTCTAATAAAGACAACGATAAGGACTAAGAATAAAACAAGAGCCATTATACCACCATCTAATAAAAGCTGAATAAAGGTATTATGAGAATGTAAGGCAAAGACATAATAATAGGC
>JAEZKI010000163.1 GCA_023415525.1 Bacillota bacterium
ACTTGGTGTAGCCCCCAAATCCAAAGCTGCTTCATACAAATTGTAATCCATTTGTTGCAGTCTTGGCATAACAGAAAGAATGACATAAGGAATACAAAAAGTAATATGAGAAATAATGAGTGTTGGAAGTCCAAAAGGTAATTTTATCACTGAGAATAACATCATGAGTGAAATACCAATAACAATATCCGGACTTAAAAGAGGGATATACGTGACATAAAGAACAAACTTCTTTTGCCAACCTCGCATTTTATGAATCCCCATTGCTGCAAAGGTTCCAATAGCCGTTGCCCCCAACGAAGAGATCACTGCAATAAGTACTGTATACATAAAAGCTTGTTGGATGCCAGCATCATTAAACATCTTTGTATACCAGTCTAAAGTAAAGCCTTTCCACACAGGTAGGCGGTTATTGTTAAATGAAAAAACCATAAGAAGTGCAATGGGTGCATACATCACCACTAAAATAATGGCCACATAAGACTTTTTAAGCCATTTCATCAAAATAATCCACCCCCTCTTCCATCTAAAGTATCTTTCTTGCCTAGGAAAGAAAGTGCAAGAAGTACAAGTATCATCAAAATCATAGAAATAGCTGAGCCAAAACCTAAATCTCGTGTACGGGTAAATTGCTCTTCGATGATATTACCAATCAGCATGACTTTACCTCCACCTAAAAGACGTGTAATTAGGAAGGTGGTAAGAGCAGGCATAAAGACCATCACAAGACCAGTCACAACACCAGGCATACTAAGTGGTAAAATAACTTTTCTAAAGGTAGTTACCTTGTTAGCTCCTAAGTCATAAGAAGCCTCTACAAGATTATGATCGATTTTGCAAAGCGCATTATAAATGGGTAACACCATAAAAGGAAAAAAGTTATAAACCATACCAAAAATGACAGCTTTATCACCATATAAAAACTTAATAGTGGGTAACCCTAACCATTGCAAAAAACTATTGATAACGCCTGTGTTTTCTAATAAGCTAGCCCAAGCATAAGTACGTAACAAGGAATTCATCCACATAGGAAGAATAACTAAAAGTAAAATTATTTTTTTATTAGACATTTGTCTACCACTCAATATCATAGCTAAAGGATAGGCTAAAACAAGACATATTAAAGTACTGATAAAGGCTAATTCCACAGAACGCCATAGGGCTTTAATATAATATGGCTCTAAAAATTTCTGGTAGCTAACTAAAGAAAAGTGCCCTTCTTGAAAGAAACTAAAATAAACAATAAGCAACAAAGGCACAACAATAAATATGGCTGACCATATCACATAAGGTATGGCTAAAGACTTTCTATTCATGGCTACCTCCTTTTCATAATATGAATGTCCTCTGGTGTAATCACCATTCCTACTGTACTTCCTACAGGTGACATCGCTGTAGAATGTACAATCCAAGAATAACTACTACTCTTAATAAGCATCTCATAGTGTACCCCTTTAAAAGTTACACTCTCAACGCTCCCCTTAAGCATGCCTTTCTCTTGAGGTACAATTTTTATATCCTCTGGTCTAACCACTACATCAATAGCTGTATTTTCACCAAAGCCTGCATCCACACAATCAAAATCCACGTCATGAAAACGTACAAGATAATCTTTAAGCATGATCCCTTCTAGTATATTACTCTCACCAATAAAGTCTGCAACAAAAGCATTTTTAGGTTCATTGTAGATATCTACTGGCGTACCAATTTGTTGTACTTTACCTTCATTCATAATGGCTATTGTATCTGACATCGTTAGTGCTTCTTCTTGATCATGGGTCACATAAATAAAGGTAATACCCACTTTTTGTTGAATTCTCTTTAATTCAATTTGCATACCTTTACGTAATTTAAGATCTAAAGCGCCTAGTGGTTCATCTAAAAGCAAAACCTGTGGTTCATTAACTAAAGCTCTTGCAATAGCAATACGTTGTTGTTGTCCACCACTTAGAGAATCTATGCTTCTTTTTTCATAACCTCTTAGGTTCACTAACTCAAGCATTTCAAATACTTTCTTCTGAATGAGATGTTTATCCATCTTTTTAATATGAAGACCAAAGCTAATATTATCCTCTACATTCATATGAGGAAATAGGGCATATTTTTGAAAAACGGTATTAATTTTACGCTTATAAGGAGGCAAACTGGCAATATCTTTTCCTTCAAAAAAGACTTCTCCTTCTGTAGCATTATCAAAGCCTCCAATAATACGAAGCAATGTGGTCTTTCCACATCCACTTGGCCCTAATAAGGTCAAAAATTCATTACGCCTAATGTACATAGTAATATCTTGCAGTACTTGCGTATCACCAAAACTTTTAGATATATGCTTTAAATCAATTATATAATCATTGGATTTATTTTTATCATTCATCACTTTTTATCTCCTTTAAAAACTTGGTGGTGATGCAACCCATAAAACAGTTGCCTTCGTCTTACCCGTATTTTGCAAATAATGGTCTCCTATTGGTCTAAAATAAAAGCTATCGCCCTTTTTGGCACGAAACTTTTTATTTCCTAGATGAACATAAATATTCCCTGCAATAACATAACCGAACTCTTCTCCCTCATGAGGAGCATCAATAGTAGAT
>JAEZKI010000170.1 GCA_023415525.1 Bacillota bacterium
TATTTAGTAAGCTTTTACCTCGTATTTACCAAATTATTGAAGAGATTAATAGACGTTTTTGCATCAGTCTTCGTGAAAAGTACCATGTATCTGAGAATGTCATTCACAATATGAGCATTATCTCTGATGGACAAATCAAAATGGCTTATTTAGCTATTGTAGGAAGCTTCTCTGTTAATGGTGTAGCTGCCATTCATACGGAAATTCTAAAAAATGATGTGCTTAAAAACTTCTATCAAATCTATCCTGAGAAGTTTAATAATAAGACCAATGGCATTACCCAACGTCGCTGGCTAGGACATTCTAACCCTGAGCTAGCTGAATTAATTACAAACACCATCGGGGATAAATGGTATACTGACCTTACAGAACTTAAGAAACTAACACCATATGCCGAAGATAAGAGCTTTGTAAAAGAGTTTAATGATATTAAATTCCATAACAAAGTACGCCTTGCTGAATATGTAAAAGCCCACAACGGTATTATCCTTAACCCACATTCTATCTATGATGTCCAAGTTAAACGTCTCCACGAATACAAACGTCAACTTATGAATGTACTTAATATCCTGATGCTTTATAACGAAATCAAAGATAATCCCAATGGTAACTATGTCCCAAGAACCTTTATCTTTGGGGCTAAAGCAGCTCCTGGCTATCGTAAAGCCAAACTCATTATTAAGCTCATTAACTCTGTAGCAGATTTAGTGAATAATGATCCCCTTGTAAGGAAATATTTAACCCTTGTCTTTATTGAAAACTATAATGTTTCTAGTGCAGAAATCATCATTCCAGCTGCCAATGTCAGCGAGCAAATCTCTACTGCTAGTAAAGAAGCTTCTGGAACAAGTAACATGAAGTTTATGTTAAATGGTGCATTAACAGTAGGTACTTTAGATGGTGCCAATATTGAAATTTACGAAGAGGTTGGTCCTGAAAATATCTTTATCTTTGGACTTACCTGCGAAGAAGTTCTTAACCTTTACAAATCAGGCAACTATAATCCTTGGGATATTTATCACAATGATGATGCTATCAATCGCATTCTCAAGTCCCTTATCAACGGTACTATAGATCCTAAGAATCCAGATTTATTTGTAGAGATTTATGAATCTCTTATTAACAGAGCAGGTGATAATCTCTCTGATCCTTACTTTATCTTAAAAGACCTAAGACCTTATCATGAAGCTCAAAAGCTAATTGATAAAGCCTATTTGGATAAAGAAAGCTGGAATAAAAAGGCTATTATCAATACGGCTTGCTCTGGCAAATTCAGTTCAGACCGTACTATTCATCAATATGCAACCGAAATATGGAATCTAGATTCCCTAAAAATTAACAAAAAATAAATCTCGTTTTTTCATGGTTTCTTCTTATTTCTTACTCCCTTATATGCTATACTAAAGATGCAAATGTCCCATAAGGAGGGTAAGAAATGGAAGAAAATGTGCTGGTTTGTATTACGATACAAGAAAATAGTCGTCGTCTCATTTCAGAAGGAGCACGGGTAGCCCGCTCTGTTAATGCACCTCTTCATATTTTACATATTCGAAAAGGTGAACCCATTTTTGATAACCCAGAAAGCAGTAATCTATTACAAGAACTATTTGCCTACGGTTCCGAACTTGGTGGAGAAGTTCATTTTCTATGTAGCCAAACAGTTATTGATACCATTATACAGTTTATTAAAGAACATCATATTACGCAGCTTGTTTTAGGTGAGACACCTCAGTTCAGTCAAGATAATACCTCTCTAGGCGTTTATGAAAAGATGCTAGAAAGCATAACAGACATTCAAATTACCGTCTTACCTCGTGATGAGGTGGCTTTAAATATGATCATTTAATATTTTGTAGTCTTCTATTGGTGCCTAGTTTATTACTAGGCCTTTTTTATTACTTTTTTATTACTCTTTTACTGTTTTTTTAGGGTTTTTTGTTATCTTTAGACACTACTTGTGGTATACTATATGACAGATTAATGACATCACTAACCAGTAGGAGATTAATATGAATACTCTTATCATTTCTCCCTCAGATGATTTATCTCTAGCTGCTAATATTCTGAGGGCTGGTGGTTTAGTAGCTGTTCCTACCGAAACGGTTTACGGTTTAGCTGCTAATGCCTTTGATACACAAGCAGTTACTAATATTTTCAAAGCTAAAGGGCGTCCTAATGACAATCCTCTTATTATACATATTGCCAATATCCATATGTTGGAGGATTTAGTCACTGAGATTTCCCCCACTGCCCAACTCCTTATGGAAGCTTTTTGGCCTGGTCCCCTTACGCTTGTCTTCAAGGCAAGTCCTAAGGTTTCTAAAGTTGTAACGGGAGGCTTAGATACCGTAGCTATTCGCTTTCCTTCTCACCCCATTATTCAAAAGCTTATTGAAGTGTCACACCTTCCTCTAGCTGCTCCTAGCGCCAATACTTCTGGCAAGCCTAGTCCCACTAATGCTAAGCGGGTTATAGAAGACTTAAATGGTAAAATTGATGCCATTATAGATGGTGGGGATTGTAGTGTAGGTGTGGAGTCTACTGTTGTGGATACAACTTGTAAGGTTCTCACTATTCTTCGCCCAGGTGGCGTTACCTTTGAAATGTTACAAGCCCTTGTTCCTAACGTCACTATTGACCCAGCCATTTTGGGTCCTCTTAAAGAAGACCAGCTTCCAAAAGCACCTGGGATGAAATACGCTCATTATTCACCTAATGCTGAAGTGATTATTGTAGAGGGTGAAACTTCTCAAGTAATAAGTGCAATCACTGCTCTTATACTTACAGCTCAGCAAAAACATAAGCGTGTAGGAGTTCTCGCTACTGACGAGACGAAAGACTGTTTTACAGCAGACCTTATCTTAAGTGTAGGGACTTTTGAGGAATTAGATAAAGTAGCAGCTCATCTTTTTGAGACTCTTCGGCACTTTGATGATGAAAAGATTGACATTGTCTACTCCTTTGCTTTTCCCAAAAAAGGCATAGGTGGTGCTATTATGAACCGTTTAGAAAAATCAGCTGGACATCATATTCTTAAGGTTTAAATAGACAAGTGCTTAGTAAAGCCTTATAATAAGCTAGATGTCTCGACATCCCTTTTATTTTGTTCAATAATTACTCTACAGTTGTAACACTGTTTAGGTATACTATAATTGATTGGAGGATATATTATGATAGCTATTGCTAGTGATCACGGTGGTTTTGCTCTTAAGCAAGAAATCATTAATTATTTAAAAGCTCAAAATTTGGCATTTAAAGATTTTGGTTGTTATACAGAAGATGCTGTTGATT
>JAEZKI010000191.1 GCA_023415525.1 Bacillota bacterium
AAGCGGTAACAGCTATTAAAGAGGCAGATGCCATTATACTAGGACCAGGTAGTCTTTATACCAGCGTTATTCCTAATCTTTTAGTTAAAAATATTCCTAAGGTATTACAAGAGGCACAAGGACGCAAAATCTATGTGGCAAACATCATGAGTCAGCCAGGAGAAACGACAGGCTTCACCGTTGAAAAACATATTGAAGAGCTTGAAAAATATCTTGGTCAAAAGGTTATTGATAGCGTCATTATTAATAATGAAGAGATTCCAACAGAATATTTAGAGGAATACGAAAAGGAAGGTGCTCATGGATTAGTTTGTGATAGCAGCCATGAAATATGGAAGCGTATTAAAAAGATAGAAACCCCTTTAGTAAAACTCTATAGTGAACGTACGATTATTAGACATGATTCCAAAAAACTAGCTGAATGTATTTTTAAAGAAATAAGAGACTAAAATTACATAAAAGAGGTGAGAAATATGTCTTTTTCCTCCAATGTAAAAAAGGAACTTACTTGTGTGCCATTAGGGGCTAGGCACTGCCTTTTAGCAGAATTAGCAGCCATGCTTTTAATGGCAGGAGAAATAAGTGAAGAAAAAGGTCTGTATACCATAAAGTTTCAGACAGAAAATGCAGCTATTGCAAGAAAATACTTTACAATACTGAAAAAAGCTTTTAATATAAATACTGAGGTAATGGTGAAAACCAATAAGAAGCTTCATAAAAAGCAAACCTACATTCTTTTTATTGGGGATAGTGAGAAGGCAAAAAAAATATTGCAAGCTACCACTATTCTTAAGAGAAAAGAGGGTGTTTGGTTAATCAGAGATTATATTGATTTAAGTACCATACAAAGTATTTGTTGTAAGCGAGCTTATTTAAGAGGCGCCTTTTTAGGAGCAGGTTCAGTAAGTGATCCAGAAAAGGGATACCACTTAGAATTCGTAAGCCCTACTATGCGTCATGCTGATTTTTTAAGGCAAGTGATGCTGCAACTAGAAATGGAACCTAAAATAGTGCCAAGACAAGGAAATTTTGTGGTATATTTAAAAGAAGGAACACAGATAGTTGATTTACTTAATATTATAGGAGCTCATGTAGCACTTATGGAATTAGAAAATGTGCGTATTGTCAAGGAAGTACGTAATAATGTCAATCGCATTGTGAACTGTGAAACAGCTAATTTGAAAAAAACGGTGTCTGCTGCAGTAAGGCAAATGCAGGATATCGAGTATATACAAGATAAAGTAGGTATTGAATATTTGCCTGAGAACTTGCAAGAAGTGGCAATATATCGTTTGGAGTATCCTAGTGCTACGTTGAAGGAGTTAGGGGAGCTACTTAGTCCCCCAGTAGGAAAGTCAGGTATTAATCATCGCTTAAAAAAGATAAGTGAAATAGCAGATCAATTAAGAGATACACGAGGAGGAGTAAGAAATGAGAAACCAAACAATTAAATTAGAATTAAAAAATGGCTTAGAGGCAAGACCAGCAGCACTATTTGTACAAATTGCTAGTAAGTATGAAAGCCATATTACGGTAGTTGTTAATGAGAAACAAGTTAATGCAAAAAGTATTATGGGTATGATGTCTCTTGGAACAATTAAAGGTGAACAAATTGAAATTATTGCTGAAGGTGAAGATGAAGATGAAGCAGTAGGAGCACTTATTCAATTTTTAACGCAGCAAGAAATCAGTGAATAGTTTTTAATCAGGAACTTTTGGGGAATAAAGAAAGCAGGTATCTTCTATGAAGGAGGGGATCTGCTTTCTTTTTTGTGGGCTGTATTCATAGGCAAGGCAAGGCTATCATATATTGTAAGGACAGAGTGATGAAAAGAGGAGTCAAAGATGGGAAGCTATAGCTTGTTAATCTATGGGGCAGGGAATTGTGAACTGGCAGGGGCACTTGAAGAGAACTTACAGAGTCTTTCAGATGTGATGCTCAAACAGCTAAAAATCTATGCAAGGGGCTATATTTTTGATACAGGCTGTGTCAAAATGTACGGTCGATTTGATGATTTAAAGAATAATCTTATTCAACCCATTCATGGAGGTGTACAAGAGTATAGCTATGATGGCAAAGAGATGGTCATTACCTACGAAATGAAAATGAAAACCACTTCCCTAGAAACTTTTGAAGACTTTTTAAAAATAGGTGCTCAGCAGTTTGAGAATGATGAAGTGATTTTGATTTTGATGGGGCAAGGGCATTTGTCGGGAATGTTTCTGGATTTTTCTCAAAATCCTCCTACTGCTATGAGTTATAATGAGGTCTTTAAAAGGATCGCCAGATATCTTCAAGGAAAGGTAAGAAAGCTAAGTATCATTTGGGATATTTCTAGATGGCACAATATCTATATGCCCTATAGCCTTTCAAAGTATCAGTTTATAGAGAGCCTTTTTGTCTATGAACGTCCTGGGACATTAAGACTATTTCCATTGGAGGAATGGATTAAAACGGTGTTTGATAGTAAGAGTCATTGGTTGGAGTTGACCTATCGTTATTTTAGTGGCTACAAGATGGATTTACACCCTTGGTGGTGGAAGAACTGTATCGAAAGATGGGAAGAATATGTAGCTTTTCCATCGGCTAAAACGTGGATTGATTTTTATCATGTGTATGAAAAAATTGTTGTTTATAATGGGGCAAGTGAGAGCTTATACAAAAGCCTTTCTCCTTCTAAACATATTTCTCACGGACAAATTACAGTAAAAGACATACAAAACTACTTTAATCATCAGTATTTAAGTCATATGGAAGAAAATAAAGTAGAAGCATGGCTAGGAGAACTTAAAATATGTACAGATTATTATAAATTATAGCTTTTTATCGTTCATGCTTATATAATAGAATGAGAAGAATGTGACAAAAAATAATTGCTAGAAGGTGGAAACATGAGGGAGGAAAAAAGTGAAAAAGTTTATTTTGTTTTTAGCTGTTTTATGGATAAGTAGTATACAAGTATGGGCAGCAAGTTATGATATGATAAAAATAGGTCTAGAATCTGTTTATAAAGATACCGCTCAGATTAAGATTTCCAGCCAAAGAGACTTGTTAGTAGGTTATATGGAAGGTCAAGATTTTCTAGAGGTAGGTAATTTAGAGACTGCTAGTGTAACGGTGACAAGAGGAAGTGGCGATTATTACTGGTCAGGTCAAATTTATAGCACACTGCAAGAGGCCCAGGATATGGCTGAACTTTTAGGAGAAGATGCAGTTGCAGGGTATAT
>JAEZKI010000263.1 GCA_023415525.1 Bacillota bacterium
ATATTTCACCCCCTTTCTAGCTACCAATCAACAGGGTAAATTTTCTACCAGAGAGTTACAAGACATTTTACCAGAACATAATAAGGGGCTTTATGTGGTCCCTCAGATTCTAAGCAATCATGCAGGAGACTTCCTACGCACGGCTCATGAATTAGAGGTTATGGGTTATGAAGAAATTAACCTTAACTTAGGGTGTCCTTCAGGAACCGTGGTGGCCAAAAAAAAAGGCTCTGGTTTTTTAGCCTATCCAGAAGAATTAGAGGCTTTCTTAGATACCATCTTTTCACAAGCTTCGATAAAGATTTCCATTAAAACCCGTGTGGGGAAGGAAAATCCAGAAGAGTTTGAAGGACTGCTTGAAATTTTTAATAAGTATCCCCTAGAAGAGCTGATTATCCATCCAAGACTTCAAAAGGATTATTACAAAAATAAGCCCAACTGGGAGCTATTTGAAAAAGGACTTACCCATAGTAATAGGCCAGTAGGCTATAATGGTGATATTTTTACCCTTCAAGATTATACAGTCCTTAAGGAAACCTTTCCACAGTTGGAACGCGTTATGTTAGGACGAGGTTTAATTAGAAATCCAGGATTTGTGGGGGAGATAACAAAGGGAGAGCCTCTAGACAAACAAGTTTTAAAGGCCTTTCATGATCAGCTTTATGAAGCCTATCAAGAGGTACTTTTTGGTGAACGTAATGTACTTTTCCGTATGAAGGAGCTTTGGTTCTATATGCTACCTCTTTTTGATACCTCCGAAAAATATGGAAAAAAAATAAAAAAGGCACAATACCTAAAAGAGTACGAGGAGACTGTTTCCCGTCTATTTGCTGAGAAAGAAATTAAAACCTATTAAAGGAGCCTTATAGGGGCTCTTTTAATAGGTCAAGAAAGTTGCCATTTTTAGATCTAAAAGGAAAGAACGAAGTATATTTAAATTGATGGGAAGGATTACTTGGTTGCTTTCCTCGTTATTAGTAATAAATACATCAATAAGGACTCTAGAAGCTAGGTTTATAAGCTAAGGAAGGCGATAAGAGACGTTTCTTGAGCTTATAAATAACACCAAGGGCAATGAGTAGGGAGACTATACCTGTTAAAAGATTACTCACAAACATCACAATGCCTACACTTTCACTACCTAGGGTTGTAAACTGCTGGAGATACCAAAGTACAGGGATACGAAAGATAAAGACACGCGCAAAATTAATGAGTAATGTAAGCTTGGTATAACCAAAGCCGTAAAGAAGGGCCATGACTGCAGCATGAACACCTAAGGGTATATTTCCTATGGCTTCGTAGCTATAAACTTTAGCGATAAGCTGGGCAAAGGAAGAATCACCTCCAGCAAAAAGGAAGCTTAAAGGAGAAATAAAAAGGTAAGTAAAAAGAGAACCTACACAGCCAATGAGGGTATTAATTATCAAAACTTTATAGAAGGCTTCAAGCGCTCTATAAGGTTTATTGGCCCCTAAGTTTTGGCTAATAATAGCTGCAGCCCCTTCTTGAAAGCCACACTGTGGGTTAGTGGTTAAACCACTTATATTATTAGAAAGACCTAAAGCGCCCACAGTCAAAGTGCCATAAGTAGTACTCATGGAATTAACCACTACCTTTCCTAAGGAGAAGGCTATTTTTTCCACGATGACAGGGAAAGAAAGTAAAAGCATGGGCCAAGTAACAGGACCTTTAAAGGTAATCTTTTTAAAGGAAAAATGAAAGGCTGTCCCTTTTTGTCGTAAGGTGAAAAAGGCTACCACCGTAATAATCAGTTGTGAAAGTAGAGTGGCTACAGCAATGAGGGTAATGTCAGAATGGAGGACGTAGACAAAATAAGCCGTTAAGCCCAGCTTCGTTAGGATGACAAGGAGATTAAGATAGAGAATACGACTGGAATGACCACGTGCTCTTTCAATAGCCATATAGACATTATTAATGAAAACAAGAATCAAGCCAATGAGTTCCACCTTGAAATAAGTACTTCCCATAGCAATAAGCTCAGGAGGTGTTTGGGCAAAAGCTAGGAAAGAAGAGGTAAAGGGTAAGAGTAGAAGAATCCCCCCACTTAGTAGAAAACATAAACCAAAGAGGCTACTAACTCTTGCCTGAACTAAATCATAATCACCAGCCCCATAGGCGGAGCTTATTTTAAGGCTGGCACCCATTGCAAGCCCTCCTCCTATGGCTGAAAGGGTGAAATTAATTTGTGAGAGGTAAGCGATAGCTGAAACAGCTTCCGCACTAATATGGGCTGCCATCATGGTATCCAGTAGCTTAAAAATTTGATTGAGGCTTTGATAAAGGGCAAGGGGAAGGCAAACTTGTAGGAGAACATGCCAAAGGTTACCTGATAGGGAAAATTCCCGAAATACTTGATCTTTTTGAGATAATGAAGCTTTTAGTTGTTTCATGGACAAATCCTTTCTAATCCTCTCATTTACAAAATAAACATAGGATAGTTATATAATAAAGCATATATCAAAAAAAGAGTTTTTTCTACGGATTTTATACACACATAGATAGGAATTACAGTTTTTTTGTGATTGAGATAAAAAAGAGATAAAAAATAAATACAAGGTAAAGAGAAGAAAGGAGAGAAAAAATTGGTAGATGAGAAACAAGCCTTTGTAATAGATCGAATGAAGCGAGAACCTTATTTTAAAATGGCTGAGGCCCATGTCCACTCTCATTATGAGATTTACTATTTACTTTCAGGCAAGAGAAAGATGTTTATCAATCATACAGTCTATACTGTAGAGAAAGGGGAAATGATTATTATTTGTAAAGGGGACTTGCACCGCACCACCTTTGTAACCAATGAAGCCCATGAGCGAGTTGTTCTAAGCTTTACAGAGGATTTCCTAGAACCCTTAAATGAGGCTTGTGGGAAAGAAGCGGTGGCGAATTGTTTTAAGATACCTCACCTGGTCATTCCCATAGGGAGAAGAGTTTATGTGGAGGAGCTTTTGGCAAAAATAAGTTATGAGGGGGAAGTAAAAGATTCTTTTTCCACCTATTTGCAACGCAATCATTTTTATGAATTGCTTATTTTCCTTATTCGATGTCAGAGTTTTACGCAAAAACAACCGATTGTACCCAATGAATTAGATGCAAAGATACTAGAGACAGCTAAATATATTTGTGAGTATTATGCAGATTCTTTATCCTTAGAGGAGGTAGCCCAGCTCGCCCATATGAGTCCTACTTATTTTTCTAAAAAATTTAAAAAAGTCACTGGTTTTGGTTTTAAGGAATATGTAGGACAGATACGCATCAAAGAAGCTTCTCGC